>JBMZAL010000030.1:0-10759 GCA_049611325.1 Flavobacteriales bacterium | reverse complement strand
GGGCCCAGGCACCACCAGGGCGTACTTGCCACCTTCCTCAAATGGCTTGCCTTTGAAGGTCACCGTGCCTTTGGCGTCTGCGACTGCGGTGTCGTTGTAAAAGAGCTTGGCACCGTAGTAGTTGGCCAAATACACGGTGTCATTCGACAATCCGTCGACATGAACCACGAGGTCGTTTTGGCCATGCATGGCCATGCTTGCGAGGGCGCTCACTGAGAGAAGCACTGAACGCAGGAAGGGGGAAGTCGGTTGTTTGTCCATCGGGTCAAGATTTGACGCTCAAATGTAGTGCGAGGCAAAGAGGCGAAAGCAATCTTTGTGCCAATGCATCCTAAGAATGTGTCTGCGATGAAAAATCCAAAAGAGAAGGTTCTGGTCTTGGGCGCGGGAGGCGTGGGGGCATGGGTGGCCAAAGCCCTGGTAGAGCGTGGCCATGACGTGTTCGCCACCACGACGAATGCCCAGACCGTTCGTGCGCTGTCCTGTTTGGGCATCCATCACGTCGATTGGCGCTGGGAACCCGGCGCGTCGTGGGGGAGCCTTCAAGAGATTGGGGCGAGTCGCTGGATTGTGACCGTGCCGCCACGCATGGGGCCGGCAAAGTCCATGGCGTTTCACCGCGCGTTGCAAGAGGCGGCAGCTGCATGTGGGGTCAAGAGGTTGCTTTGGACGTCGTCCACGGCAGTCTACGATCCCACGCAATCAGGCACATTGATGGAAGCGGATGCGGGGCACCACACTTCACGGCATACAGGCGTGGACATGCTGGCCTTGGAAGACGTCCATCGCAAGGGCGACGTTCCGTTCGTCGCGATGCGTTTTGGCGGGTTGTTTGGTCAAGGGCGTCACCCCGTGAAGGCCCTGCTCAAGCGGGGCACAGTCCAAGGTGGCGACGGACACGTTCAATGGGTGCACGAGGAAGATGCAGCCGCGGCGTGCGTGTTCACTGCCCTCCATGAGGGTCCCTTGCCCGATGCCTTGAATGTGGTGGCACCCGAAGTCCGCACCCGTCGCGAGCTGCTGCACGCCGCCTTTCCGGCCAACCTCAGCATGGACATCACGCCAGGCGGGGTCCAAAGAAAGGTGTCCTCCCAAGCATTGACCGCCCTTGGCTTTTCCTTCCAAGTGCAGGACCCACTTTTGTGGGGCAAAGCTTGGGGGGCGGTCACCGACGAGGGGGTGTGGGAAGGACCGCATGGTCCGCTGAATTGGACGAGGCACCTTGCCCGTCGAACGGCCAAGGGCTGCGCCTTGATGGTGCACGGGTACAAAGGGTTCCGACATTGGGGGCTGTGGCGGGGCGTCGCTGAGCGCTGGGCGGAGGAAGGATGGGACGTGTACCGCATGGATTTTTCTCACAACGGCCATGTCGCGCCCTTCGCTCAGGACTGCTTGGATGAAGCTGCGTGGCGTGAAAACAGGTACCACTTCGAAGCAGAAGAAGTGGCGTTCGCGCTGCATAAATTGGCCGAGGAACACGGAAAACTGGTGGTCATGGGCCACAGTCGCGGGGGAGGGATGGCCGTCTTGGGCGCCAGACAATTCGAGGAGGCGGGCGGTTCATTGTCCGGCGTGGCGTGTTGGGCGCCGGTGTCCGATGTCTTTGCACGGTTTCCTTGGGGTCCCGCATTGAAGGATTGGGAAGCGTCGGATCGTTTGGAGGTCTTGAACGGGCGCACAGGCCAAACCCTCGTTCATCCCTACGACTTTTACCTCGACGCGAAAGTGCGTGAATCCGAGCTCAACATCGAATTGTCGGCCACCGCTTTGACGTGTCTTGTATTGGTTGTACACGGCACAGACGATGCGGCCGTGGGCCTTCATGAGGGAGAGGCCATCGCGTCGTGGGCAACACAAGGCACGCTGGCGAGGGTGGAGGGAGCCAACCATGTGTTTGGCATGGCCCATCCATGGACAGACGCAACCCAATGGCCCGAGCACCTTGCGCAGGCTTGGGAGGCGCAAAAGAAGTGGCTTCAAGAGGTTGTCGTCACTTGATCCCTTCGTCGAATCCTGGCAGCCAAATCTCTGAGGCATCAAAAAAGCCGACCCTGAGGCCGGCTTTTTCGTTTCAATGGGATTGATTCTTACTTCTGAATCACCAGGCGCTGCGTCAAGCGCTGGGTGCCGTTGGTGAGTTCGAGGAGGTAGATGCCGTTGTCCAAATCGAGGTTCAACTGTGCACCACCCACGAGGTCGTTGCGACGCTCTTGCAAGACGACCTTGCCGTCCAAGGCAAGCACACGCACCAAGGCGTTGTCGAGGTTGGCCTGGACGCGCACGAAGTCTTGCGCTGGGTTGGGGCCAAACGTGCAATCGAGGGCAGTCACCACCTGGACGTTGTCGACCACGGGATCCGTGGTGTCCACGAGCACATCGTCAACGTAGTAGAGTGGTGCAGAGCCGTCACCGAGGGCGTAAAAGTTCACACCTCCAATTTGTGCGCCGTCGTATGGCAATTGTGCAACGTACTCGTCGTTGAGGTAGAGGTGCATCAAATCTGAGTTCGTGTCAATGAGGTGAGTCAATTTGAGCCACTCACCTGGCGTGTAAGATGCAGTCAAAACCTCCACTTGATCGATGCCAAAAGACATGGTGCCGTTGACGTTCATGAAGCAGTCAAAAGCCCAAGCTGTGCCTGGCACTTGATTTTCTTGAACGTTGTAGTACCCAGAACTTCCCTCAGGGATAAGCAGGTTGAACGTGACTTCAAAAGCACCTTCGAGACCAGCCACGAGGACCACATCGAGTGGGCCACCCGCTTCGTTGCCAAAAATCTTGAGCGACTGAGCTCCAGAGAGGGCAGCCTCATCTGTGACTTGGGCATCGATTTCGGTGCCTTCTGTACCGGCAGTCCAAGTGACCCAAGCGGGACCAGCTTCAACCGCGATGTAATCGCCAACAGCGTAGCTGTCGAAATTTTCTGTGTACAACTGGGCATTCAATGCGCCGGCAGTCAACAAAAGCGCAGGGAGTAGAATGTGTTTCATGTAAATGGTTTGAACGAAAAATAGTGAATCGTGCGGACAAAATAGGAATCATGGCTGACGAATCCCGAACATTGCCTCATGAAATGGGTCGGGAATGTGAGAAAAATGGGGTCTTCTGTGGATGACTTGGGAAGAGTCTCATACCTCTGGCGCGGCGCGGACATCCTCGACCCGCTGGAGATGTTGTCGGCAAGCGATTGGGTTGGCCAGCACGTCAGGCTCGAATTTGACGGCGACATCCATTGTGTGGCGACCGGAAAACGCATCAAGAAAACGTACGGGGAAGGCCTGTCCTACGACGCGTTCGTGAAGTCGCCTCTGGCGTGCCCGAGCATCATTCGTCCAGAACTTAGCCGCATTCACGAAGGCATCGCGCTCCGCGATGAGGCCTGGGAACGGGCGAATCACCTTCAACCTCACGTGGTCTACATCAGCCAGACCTCCCACCTCAAAGTGGGGGTGACAAGGGCCACGAACGTGCCCTCTCGTTGGGTGGACCAAGGGGCGGTCGGAGCCATTGTTTTGGCCAACACGCCTTACCGCCAGCTTGCTGGAGAAATCGAAGTGGCCTTGAAGGAAGTGATGTCAGACCGCACCCAATGGCGCGCCATGCTGAAGGAGGTTGCCCTCGATGAAGAGGCTTTGGTAGAGGCCAAGGAGGAATGCATGGACACTTTGGGGATGGCCTACGAATCGTTTTTTGAGGATTCAGATGACATCACGGCACTGTCGTTTCCCGTGTTGCAACACCTGGCCAAAGTCACCAGCTGCAAGCTGGACAAACACCCACGGCTCGAGGGAAAACTCGTTGGCATCAAGGGACAGTACTGGATGTTTGAGCACGGCCAAGTGTGGAACGTGCGGTCACATGCAGGCTACCGCGTGTCCTTGGAGGTGGGCTAAACTCCAGCCGAAGAAGGCGCGGGGAATGGAGGTCAATTCAAGGACGGATCACTCGGGGCGTTGGCGATGTGGTCAAAGCCGTCGCCCATTTCAGAGATCAGTCGCTTCCAGTAGTCCTCGTTGTCCTCGTCGGTGCGCATGATGTCTGACGGGGCTACGTCTGCCACAAACCACGACCGGCTCCGAATTTCCTCCTGAAGCTGCGCCGGCGACCAGCCACTGTAGCCAATGAAAAAGCGAATGTCCTGCGCCTGCAGTTGATCGGCTTGGAGCATGTCCCGGATTTGGTCAAAATTTCCGCCCATGAACACGCCCGGCATCACGGGGATGCTTTCCGCGATGTCTTCCCGGGTGTGGAGGTAATAGAGGTTGCCGTTCTTGACAGGGCCGCCGACACTGATGCGCGCATTGAGTTTGGGCAGGTCGTCCATGACTTCATCCACGTCGATGTCCACGTAGTTGTTCAGCACAAAACCGAAGCTCCCTTCTTCGTTGTGCTCGCAGAGCAGGACCACCTTTCTTCCAAAGTATGGGTCGTCCAAGAAGGGCTCGCTGAGGAGCACGTTGCCGGGGGCAGGAGTCGCGTGGTTGCTGGGCGTGAATCGAATCATGGGTGGATGTCAGGAAGAACAGTCGGGGTGTTCAATACGTCAATCTCGCAACAAAGTTCCGTCATTTGCATGGATGATGCACCACTTCATGATATGGGGCGCGATTTTGTTGCTGGCCCTGGCCGGTTGTCGACCCGCCCATCCGTCCCAGAACCTTTCGGCACCTCTGCCTTGGTCGGTGGACAGCTTGCTTCACGCCAACCACACGCCCACGTGGGAGGAGGCGGTGGACATGGCAGCAGCCTTGGCGGCATCCGATGCGCGTGCCACCCTGCATGAGGTGGGGGTCAGCGATGTGGGCAGGCCCATTCACGCACTCGTGTTGACGGGGCAACCGGCTGAAGCGTCCACGGAACTCGAGGGGGTGAACGCAAGGCTCAAAGCACAGTCCGACACGGTTGTGCGCGTGTTGGTCAACAACGCCATTCACCCGGGCGAGCCCTGTGGGGTGAACGCCAGTTTGGCCTTGGCGTCGGCGTGGCTCGCCCAGCCTGACCATGAGGGCCACCCCTTGAGGAGTGCGAGTTGGGTCATTGTGCCGCAATACAACGTCGGGGGGGCGTCCCGTCGCAATTGCTGCACCCGAGCCAACCAAAACGGTCCTGAAGCGTACGGGTTCCGGGGCAATGCGGCCAACCTTGATTTGAACCGAGACTTCGTCAAGATGGACAGCCGAAACGCCGAAGCGTTTGTCTCGTTGTTTCACGATGTGGATCCAGATGTGTTTGTGGATACGCACACGAGCAATGGCGCGGATTATCCGTACACCATGACCTTGATTGCGACACAGGCAGACAAGGCGGGCCCCGTCCTTGGGCCCTTCTTGCGCGAGGTCATGGAGCCTGCGTTGTATGCTGGCATGGAGGAAGCCCGTGGTCCCATGGTGCCCTACGTGTATTCGTTGGGCGAAACCCCGGAAGAGGGCATCCTTTCGTTTTTGGAAACCCCGAGGTACAGCACCGGCTACACGACGTTGTTTGGCACCTTGGGCTTCACGACGGAGGCGCACATGTTGAAGCCGTTCCCCGACCGCGTCCAGGCGACACATGCCTTCTTGGAAGTGCTGTCGTCTTGGATCCAAAACCATGGGGCAGCGGTGAAGGACGTTCGCCTTCGGGAGGAGAGGCGCATCGCCCAAGCCGAAACCCTGCCTGTGCGTTGGCAATTGTCCGACCACCGAGACGCCCTGTCGTTTACAGGCTACGCAGCCCGGCGGGAGTGGAGTGCCGTGACCCAAGGGACCCGGTTGAAATACGACCGGTCGTCGACTTGGACCCAGGACATTCCCCACGCCAACCGCTACGACGCGACAGACTCGGCCAGGGTGCCGCAAGCGTGGATCCTGCCCCAGGCGTGGCGACGTGTGGTGGAGCGCTTGCAGGCCAATGGCGTCGACATGACGGCGATCCCGCGCGACACCACGATGCTGCTTGAGGTCACTTGGATTGAGTCGTTCACATCGACGTCTCGGCCCTACGAAGGACACCATCCTGTGACGGTCGATTCGATCCGGACTGAGCTGGTGCCGGTGGACCTTTACGCGGGGGATTGGGTGATTCCTTCCAGCCAAAGGGCCAAACGCTATCTCACCGAAGTGCTCTCACCTCGTGGCCACGATGCGTTTTTGGTCTGGAACTTCTTTGACGCGGCGCTCCAGAGGAAGGAATACTATTCGAGCTACGTGTTTGAAGACACGGCCGAGGACATGCTCAGGAACGACGAAAACCTCCGGACGCGCTACACCTTGGCGCAAGCACAGCATCCAGAGTGGGCAGAGAATCCGGCGCTGGCACTGCGTTGGCTCTATGAACAAAGCCCGCACAACGAAGGGACGGCCAACCGCCATCCCGTGTATTCGGTCCCTTCATCCACGCGGCCATGAGTGGGCGAGAAAACTCGCCATCTTCCATCGCCCAGTGGCTCCCCTCAGAATGGGGGTCCAAGCGCGCGTGGCTTGAAAGTGCGCATCGGGCGGCACGGGTGCTTCGCAGGGATGTGGCGCATGCCAAACCCGAGCAAATCCGACAGGCCATTGAATTGGCCTCCAGGTTGAATCCTGGTCCATGGGGAGGCGAGTATCATGAGCGGTTGGAATCGACCTGGCGCGGGGCTGAAGTCACGTGGAAGGAACACGACGAGGGGACGGTGATTTGGGTGCATGGCGGGGCGTTTGCCTTTGGCAGTCCGCGCGTGTACCGCGCAGCTGCAGTGCACCTCGCGCGCGCGACCCGTTGCCGCATCGTGCTCCCCAAATACCGCTTGGCCCCCAACCACACGTACCCTCAGGCCCACGACGATGTGTTTGCCGCGATGCGCGCAGTGGTGGAAGAGCGGGGCTCTGTCTTGCTGATGGGAGACAGCGCCGGAGGGAATTTGGCCATGGGAGGCATGGCCCGTTGGATTCAAGAGGGCTTGCCCTTGGACCAAATCTCCGCGTTTGCGCTTCTCAGTCCGTGGTGCGATCTGCGAGAAGAGGCCTTGTCCATCCAGCAAAACATGGTGGCGCACAGCCCCTTCAGCCACGAAGATTCGATGGAATACAGCAAGCAGTACCTGGCAGATCATCCGGCCACGGACCCCGAGGTCAGTCCCTTGCTTCAATCCAGCTTTGAGGGGTGGCCAGAGATGTATCTGGAATGGGCGCTCGACGAGTTTTTGGCGCCTGATGTGGCGGCGTTGCACGCCCGTTTTCAACATGCGGGCCTGGACGTGACCATGCGAACCGAACCCGAGGCGGTGCACGGCTGGCAATTGCTCCCGGATCTCCTGCCTGAGGCGAGGCGTTCGAGCTTGGCGTTGGGGGCGTGGATTCGTGTGAGGCTGGGCCTTCACACAGCCTGATCCAATGCGCGCAAAATCAGCGTCAGACCGGCGGTCATTTCCTCTTCAGTGCAGGTGAGGGGAGGCGCAAGGCGAAACGCATGAGGGACGCTCAAGAACCAAAACAAAAGGACTCCTTCGCCGCCTGACCGATCCAACCCGCCTTCCACGGCTTTTTGGACAGTTTCTGCGTCCTTCAACTCCACGGCGATGAATGCCCCGAGGCGACGCACGGTGCGCACTGCGGGATGACCTTCGAGGGCGTCTTGCCACCGCTGGTTTTGGCGCTCGACATGCACGAAGTCCAGCTTTCCGAGCGATTCCAGTGCACCGATCGCCCCCGCACACGCCATGGGGTGTCCGCCAAACGTGGTGATGTGTCCCAGGGAAGGGCCATGCGCAAAGAGCCCCAGATGGGCTTTGGATGCCGCAAGCCCGCCCATGGCCATGCCGCCGCCAAGCGCCTTGCCCATGCACAACACGTCCGGCACAATGCCAAAATGCTGAAAGGCCCAGGGCTTGCCGGTGCGTCCCATGCCGCATTGAATCTCGTCGAGGATGAGAAGCGCACCGACCTTGGAGCAGGCCTCGCGCAGGGCTTGGAGCCAATCTTGAGAGGGGATGCGCACGCCGGCGTCGCCTTGGACGGTTTCCACGAGGACACAGGCGACGGAGTCGTCGATCCGCGCCACATCCGCCACGTCGTTCCATTCCAAAAATTCAACCTCGGGCAGCAAGGGGCGGTAGGCCGCCTTGCGGGATTCGTTGGCCGACACCGACAACGATCCAAGGGTGTTGCCGTGGTAGGAACCTGTGACCGCCATCAACCGCGAACGCCCCGTCACGCGCCGCGCCAATTTCAAGGCGGCATCAATGGCTTCGGCGCCTGAATTCAGGAAGTACACGGCATCAAGCGGGTCAGGCAGCGTGGCGCGCAGGAGGGCGCTGGCTTGGGTTTGGGCGTCTTGCAGGAATTCCCCGTAGACCATCGTGTGCAAATGGCGGTCGAGTTGCGCTTGCAAATGTCCCTTCACGGCTTCGTTGCCATGCCCAAAATTTGTCACCCCAATCCCGCTGATGGCATCAAAGAGCCGCGTGCCGTCGGACAGATGAATCCACGGTCCTTGTGCGTGGCTGACCTCAAGCCCCAGGGGATGGAGCGTGGTGGACGCCAAACCTCGGCTCAGAAATGGATTGTCCGCGTAGGGCATGCCTCAAAGGTCGGTCGAAGGCGCGAGGTCCACGACAATCTCGTCCAGGAACATCCAGCGGTCGTTTCCGCGGCCCAAATGCCACTCGGGAATGACGCCACGTCCTTCCGCTTCGATTCTCAGGTAGCGCGTGTTGACGGGAACGTCGCAGACAAACCGCTCGATCTGGATTTCTTTGTCGTCTTCGGCGAGTTCTGATTTGTCGATAGACAAGATGTCGAAGTCCCGTCCATCGTCGGAGGCGGAGAACAACACGCGCTTGGGCGACCAAATCCAAGGCTTGATGTCCTGCAGCGCACGGATTTCAATGCGCGTCACTGATTCCCTTTGTCCCAAATCCAAGGTGGCGATGCATTCTTCGCCCCAGTAGCCTTGCCATTCTCCCGTCCTGAAATCGTCGCCGCCTTGCAGCCCGTCAATCAGGGCTTGATCACCTCCGGCAGCGTATTGGTTGTCCGGGGGCGTCTCGAGGCTCAGTTGCCATGCGTGATCGACTTTCAAGATGCGGTGAGACACCACGGCGGAGGTGTCCGCGCCCAGAACAGACCGGGCCAACAGGTCCGTGGTCTCCGTGACCTCCACAGGGGCCGAGTAGACGCGCCAGGTCGCCCCGCCATCCGCACTCCACTCCAAGGTCGTTGCAGATTCAAGGTGCCCCAGCTCGAAGGTGGCTGCGTCTCCTTGGAACGTCCGCGGAGCACTGACGCTGGGCACGGCGACAAAGCCGGGTGCCCGCCATGCTGAAGTGGGACGGTCGCGCTCCGCCACCCCAAACGTGGTGCTGGGTTTCGGCGCCATGAGCAACTCCAAGGTGCCGCCTGAAGCCAGGTCCTCAACACGCATGAAGGAACGCGACAAGACGGGAGAGGAGGCTCCCTTCACGTCGTGCCAGCGGAGGCCTGTGATGAATTTGGCCCTGTCGTTCAATCCCCGCGCCCGGATGTCCGTGGGATGACTTGCGCCGTCGGGGAGCACCACCGCACGCTTGAACATGGGCGTGCCCAACACGACTTCCCCGGAACCGGGTTCGACAGGGTACATGCCCAGTGCGGACCAGACAAACCAGGCACTCATTTGGCCACAGTCTTCGTTGCCGCACAAGCCATCCGGTGCGTTGGCGTACATGTCGCGGCACAATGTGCTCACGCGCTCTGCAGTCGCCCCAGGGTCGCCTGAATAGGTCGCCAGGTAGGCGACGTGGTGGCTTGGCTCGTTGCCGTGGGCGTATTGGCCAATCAACCCGGTGATGTCGGGCTGCACGCGTCCCGTCGTTTGGATGGGCGCTTCAAACAAGTCTGTCAATCGCGCGAGGTGCCCCTCGTCTCCACCGAGGATGTCGCGTTGCCCCGCCACATCGTGCACAGGGGCGAAGAGGTACTGCCAAGCATTGGCCTCCGTGAAATTGAAGTTGACTTCCCGAGGATCGAAGCCCTCGACCCAAGCGCCTTGGCGTTTGGCCTGGATGAAGCCCGTTTCAGGGTGAGCCAAGTTCTTCCAAGAGGCAGCACGTTTGGCAAACCTCGCAGCCAAATCAGGCCGGTCGTGGGCGGTGGCATACCGCGCAATGCACGCGTCGTCGAAGGCGTATTCCAAGGTTTTGGACACGCTTTCATGCTCGTGATCCGAGGGGATGAATCCCAATTCGGCGTAAGCATCCAAGCCCAAATGCATGGAATCGGCCGCCTGCACCATGGCTTTGAGTGCGACTTCCGGGTCCCATCCCTCGATGCCCCACTGCTCGGCATCCAAGATGACAGGCACACTGTGGTACCCGATCATGCAGCCCGTGTAGTTTGCCGCCAGCTCCCAGACGGGAAGCTGTCCGCCGTCCTCGTACATCCGGAGCATGGTGTGCACCATGTCGCGGGTCCGGTTGGGTTCAATCCAAGCCAGCAAGGGGTGCAGGGCACGGTAGGTGTCCCAAAGGCTGAAGACGCTGTAGTGTTCGCCTTGGCCTTGTTCGAGTTGATGGACCCTCAGGTCGGTGCCCCTGTAGCGGCCGTCGACGTCACTCGCCAGGTTTGGGACGGTGGTGGCATGGTACAGGGCCGTGTAGAAGGTCGTGCGCTCGTCCTGGGTGCCACCTTCAATCTGGATGCGGCCGAGTTGGTCGTCCCACCGCGCTTCACATGCCGCACGGTGACGGTCAAAATCAAATCCCTCGACCTCGGCCTTCAAGTTTTGAATGGCCCCTTCGATGTCGCAAAAGCTTAAACCCACGTGC
>JBMZAL010000029.1:2793-11044 GCA_049611325.1 Flavobacteriales bacterium | reverse complement strand
ATGGGCGTGGCCCCTCGGCCCAACTCGGTTGCCTCAGGCGAACCGAACCCCTAACTTCATCGCATGAACGTGCGCGAACTGCCTTCATTGCAACCCCTGTGCGATCGGCACAAGCACGTCGTCCTGTTGTGGGATGAACGCATCGAAGGCCGTGCCCTGCTGGGGGTGAGCGCCAAACGCTCCCTCCTCGTCGCCTCCCCCACTCCGAGGAGCTGGGACAATTGGAATGCCTTCGTGGAAGAGACGCAGCGTCGAGAGGCTTGGGCCTTTGGATGGTTGGGGTACGACCTGCACGAGAGTCTTGACCTCGCCGAACCGCACGAACGCCTGCCTGCCACCCCTCCCCATCCTGGGGGTTGGCCGCTCATGTGCTGGTGGGAACCGGAAGTCGTTGTGGAATGGGCGACGGGCAGCATGACACCCCACCTTGTGACTGGGGAGGGTGCGTTGGCCCAAGAAGTCATGCAATGCCTGACTTCACCCCGAGCCGAGGAACAACCCGCGGACCGCGCGGACGCGGAAGCATGGCACCCGCTCGAACCTTGCTGGAGCGAAGAGACATACACGTCGAAGTTCCACCAAGTTCATGACGCGCTCCAACGCGGCGACATTTATGAGATGAACCTGTGCATGCCTTGGTCGGGACGCGCTCCCGGCGAGGCGAGTTGGTCCATCTTCGAGCGTCTCGCTTCCCAAACCCGGGCCCCGCACACGGCGTATGTTCAAGCGGGACCGTGGCGCACCTTGTGTGCGAGTCCTGAACGGTTTTTGGCCAAACGCGGACGCACCCTTCACTCTCAACCCATCAAAGGCACCGTCAAGCGCGGCCAAACGCCCGAGGAAGACGACGTCTTGAAGCACGCCTTGGCGATGAGCGAAAAGGAACAGGCGGAAAACGTGATGATTGTGGACCTTGTTCGCAACGACCTAAGCCGTGTGGCGGCGGCAGACTCGGTGAATGTGGACGAGTTGTTTGGGATCCACTCCTTTTCGACCGTGCACCAAATGATCAGTTCCGTCTCGTGCACATTGGCCGAGAGGGTCACGTCGCTGGACATCATGCGTGCCACGTTTCCCATGGGGTCGATGACGGGCGCCCCCAAGCTCAGTGCGATGCGGCACATCGCCGCCTTGGAAGAAGCGGGGCGTGGGGTGTACAGCGGGGCGCTGGGCTACGTGGCACCCGACGGCGATTGGGATTTGAACGTGGTCATTCGATCCTTGATGCACCATGCGGACACCGGCCGCGTCGACGCCACGTTTGGAGGCGCCATCACCTTGCTTGCCGACGCCCAAGAAGAATACCAAGAGTGCCTGCTCAAAGCAGAGGCACTCCGCCAATGTCTCGTGCCATGAACAAAGTGCAAGACCAAGTGAGCCGCGCGCTGAATGAGGCCGGGATTGACCGTCCTTCCAAGTTCGTGGTGGCGGCCAGTGGCGGCCTCGACTCCACCGTGTTGCTCGAGGTGTTGCACGCGTTGGGGCACGACCTCATCGTCGCCCATGTCAACCACGGCACCCGAGGGGAAGAGAACGACGGCGACTGTGAGGCCGTGGCCGCATGGGCCACTCAACACGGGTGCCCTTTCGAAGTCTTGACGCTCGAAGCGCAATCCTTGGTTGAGGGGGACCAAGGATTCCAGGGCGAAGCGCGCAAGGCCCGCACGGCGTGGTTTGAAGCGCTTTGCACCCAGCACAAGGCCGTGGCGGTGGCCACCGGACACCATGCCGACGACCAAGCAGAAACGTACGTGCTCCACGCCATGCGCAGCTCCGATCCTTGGGCGGTCAAAGGCATGGCGCTACGCAATGGCATGCGGGTTCGACCCTTGCTGGGGTTGTCCAAACACGACCTGTTGGCCCACGCTCAACAGATGGGCTTTACGTGGCGCGAAGACCCGAGCAACCAATCCAAAGCCTACTTGCGCAACCGCATCCGCCATGAGGTGCTGCCTTTGATGGAGGACCTGCGGCCTGGAACGCGTGTGCACCTGAACGCCTTGGCGACGCGTGCCGAGGCACTCGGGCGTTTGGTTGCGCCGCTGCTTGAACAGGCCCGTGACCGGGCCGAGGCCCAGCCCGGCCACTGGCGCATCGAGGTCTTGACACAGGATGCTTGGGCGCGAGAGGCCTTCCAACGGACCTTGGCTGAGGAAGGCTGGAGCCTGGCAGGTGCGCAACGTGCATTGGCGTTGTTGGGTGCGCAGGTGGGAAATGTCGTGGAGCACGGCACCCAACGCGTGGTTCGAGAACGCGAAACGCTGGTCTTTGCGGTTGCGAAGGCGGGGGCTTTGCCCCATCCTGTGACCCTGTCTAAAGGGGCAAGCGAAGGAGAAACCGACACGCCCATGGGCACCCTTCGCTGGGCACCCTTCACTTGCCCCACCTCCACCGAGGATCTTGGCATCCACCGCACTTGGCTGCCTGCGGCCTGGCTCCCGGTGACCGTTCGGCCTTGGCGCCATGGCGACCGCCTCCAGCCGCTGGGCATGCAAGGCCAAACCAACGTCAGCGACGTGCTGACCCAAGCCAAGGTGCCCCACGCCATGCGTCCCGCCGCGCTTGTGATCGAGCGAGAAAACGACGGCTGTCTGCTTTGGGTGGTCGGACACAAAGTTTCCGAGCAATTGCGGTTGGACCCCATGACCTTTGAAGGCGAGTCCGGGTTGACCATGACATTCATCCCCGCCCCATGAACTCCTCATCCTACGCCACACCCAAAATCCTGTCCGGAAAGGACAAAGACGCCGCCATGGTGGGCTTTGTGGTGCTTGCGGGGCTGTTCATCGCCAGCCTGGTGTCCTGCAACCTCATCTTCCGGAAGTTCTTCACTTGGGACTTGGGCGGGCTGACGTTTGAGCAAAGTGTGGGACTCCTTCCCTACCCGTTGACCTTCTTGGTGACCGACCTCATCAGCGAGATCTACGGCAAGCGCAAAGCCAACCTTGTGGTGCTGTCTGGCTTGGCGGCGTCCCTGATGGTGCTGCTCATCGTGTCCCTCGCAGGCGCAGTCGAGGCCACGGGATGGTCACCGGTTTCAGGAGATGAATTTGACCATGTGTTTGGCCAAACCGCCTTGGCTGTCGGCGCGAGCATGGCGGCCTACCTCCTGGCCCAATTCATTGACGTACGGATTTTCCACTTCTGGAAACACCTCACCCACGGCAAGCACCTGTGGCTGCGCAACAACCTGTCGACGATCCCGTCTCAAGTGGTGGACACCGCCACCGTCTTGATGCTCTTGTGCGCGGTCGGCGAAATTGGGTGGGAACGGTTTGGGGCGTTGCTCCTCAACGGCGTGCTGTTCAAGTCCCTTGTCGCGGCTGCCGACACCCCGCTGGTTTACATCTGTGTAGGCTGGATGCGCCGACGGTTTGGCCTTACAGAAGGACAGGAAATCGACCTTTGAGTGAGGTTCCTCCACGTGCGATTGTCATGAATTGGGACCGGCGTGGATTCGGCATCCTCCGACGCGCGGTATCTTAGCGAACCTACTGACACTGACATGCACAACTGCACCTCGATCGTTTCCATGCTGAAGTCCGGTTTGTGGAACGCCAGCCAAGGGTTGGCCACCGCGCTTCTGCTGCTCCTTTCTTTCAACGCTGTCGCCCAAATTGAAGACCCTGTCACCTGGGACTTTGGGCTTTACCCCAGCGAACAAGAGGGCCTTCACGACCTCGTCATCCACGCCAAGGTGGACACGTGTTGGCACATCTACAGCCAAGACAACAACCCCGATGACGGTCCCGTGCCGACCGAGTTTGGCTTCGAATGGCCTGCGGGGGTCGAGGCGCAAGGAGAAGTGCAAGAGTGCACCCCCATCGAGGAATACGACCCCAACTTCATGCTGGACCTCAAGTTCTTCGAGGAAAACGTGTATTGGCGCCAAACCGTGGATTTGCGCGGCGCCTCCGCGGATGCCAAAATCTCCGGCTACGTGTACTTCATGGTGTGCGATGCCAGCATGTGCCTTCCGCCTGAGGAGGTGCCCTTTGAGGTTGGCGTGGGCGACACCCGCGACGCGGGAGAACGTCCCAATTACTGCGCCCCCTCGGGGCACTGGTGCAACCACGAAGCGCACGAGGAAGGAGGAGGCATGTTCAGCGAAGGCGGATCTGAAGCCCCCTCCGTGGAGGAAGTACAGGTAGAGGAAGAAGAGGAGGAAGGCTTGTTTTGGACGTTCCTGCTCGGGTTTGGGCTTGGGTTGGCAGCTCTGCTGACCCCGTGTGTGTTCCCCATGATTCCAATGACAGTGAGCTTCTTCACGAAGCAGTCCAAAACCCGTGCCGAAGGCATTCGCAACGCCCTCATCTACGGGTTCTTCATCATCTTCATCTACACCGCACTCGGATTGGCTTTGACGGCCTTCTTTGGGGTGGATGTGTTGAATGTGATTTCCACGGACCCCATCTTCAATGTGTTCCTGTTCCTGCTGTTGCTCGTTTTTGGGGCCAGCTTCCTGGGCGCGTTTGAAATCCAGTTGCCCTCCAGCTGGGCCAACAAGGCCGACGCCGCATCCGACCGAGGCGGCATCATTGGCATCTTCTTCATGGCCGCAACCTTGGCCATTGTGTCCTTCTCATGCACCGGTCCCTTGGTGGGCTCGGCTTTGGCCGGTGCCGCCACAGGGTCCTTCGCGGCACCCACCGCGGTGATGCTCGGATTCTCCTCGGCCCTGGCCCTGCCCTTTGGGTTGTTCTCGGCCTTCCCCGGGTGGTTGAACAGCTTGCCACAAAGCGGGGGCTGGTTGAACAGCGTGAAGGTGGTGTTGGGCCTGCTGGAAATCGGTTTTGCATTCAAGTTCCTGAGCAACGCCGACCTCGTCCTGCAACTCGGCTTGTTGCAGCGTGAGCTCTTCATTGCCATTTGGATTGCAGTCAGCTTGACGATTGCCTTTTACTTGTTTGGATGGTTCACCCTTCCCCACGACAGCAAAGTGGAGCGCATCGGGGTGTTCCGATTCTCGCTGGGCATGTTGTTCATGATGCTTGGCATCTACTTGCTCCCCGGCATGTGGGGCGCCCCTGTCAACCTCATCAGCGGCTTCCCTCCTCCCACCTTCTACAGCGAATGGAAGCAAGGTGGTCATGGCGGCGGCGAGGCCGGCCACGGTGGACACGTCGAAGCGCGTTTTGACGACTACGATGCGGGTTTGGCCGCAGCCAAGGCAGAAGGCAAACCCATGCTCCTCGACTTCACAGGCTGGGCCTGTGTGAACTGCCGCAAGATGGAAGAGCAAGTTTGGTCGAACCCCGAGGTCGCCCGCTTGCTGACCGAAGAGATGGTCCTCGTGTCGCTTTATGTGGACGACCGCAAAGCTCTCCCTGAATCAGAGCATCGCGTGGAGCAATACGGAGGCAAGGATTTCCGCATCAAGACCATTGGCAACAAATGGTCCTACCTGCAGGCGTCCCGCTTTGACCGCAACGCCCAACCCTTCTACGTCATGATTGACCACGACGGGGAACACATTGGAGGCAGCGCAGGGTACGACCCGGATGCCGACGTCTTCATCGACTTTCTCAAAGACGGATTGGCCCAATTCAACCGTTGATTGCGGAGGGCCAATCGCAAATTGCCCGTCCCTGCGAACAGGCATGACGCGGAGTTTTGGCCCATGAACACCATCTTTGAACGAATGAAACTCCGGGACCATTTCGAAGAGGGCGCCAAGCTTGCAGATGCCGTCTCGCGTGACGAAGCCTTTCTTGCGGCCATGGAACGCGGATCGCAGCTCTTGGTCGAGGCCCTTGGATCCGGGCACAAGATCCTGTCTTGCGGCAACGGCGGTTCCATGTGCGATGCCATGCACTTCGCCGAGGAGTTGAGTGGCCGCTACCGAGACGACCGCAAACCCTTTGCAGCGCTTTCCCTGTCCGATCCCTCAGCGATGACCTGCATCGGCAACGACTACGGATTTGAACAGGTCTTTGCCCGCCAAACGCAGGCGTTGGGACAAGCGGGGGATGTGCTCCTGGCCATCAGCACAAGTGGCAACTCCGCCAACGTGCTTGCGGCAGCCAACCAAGCCAAAGCGTTGGGCATGGGCGTGCTCGCGTTGACCGGCAACGATGGAGGCAAACTCGCTGGGGTGGCAGACGTGGAGGTTCGCGTTCCCTGGTCTGGATACGCCGACCGCATCCAAGAGGTCCACATCCGGTGCATCCATGCCTGGATTCATGCTGTGGAGCAACAGCTGACTTGATTTCATGGTGGTGCACACGTGGGGCTTCGTGCAATCGAGGCCTGACTCGCCATGGGTCAAAGTGGAGTTGCGTGCCGAACCCGGCGCAGTGTTCAGGGTGTCAGGCCTACCCTATGCGGCCGCATTGTCCAGCCTCGCACGGATCCGATCGGCCTTGCAAAGCATGAATGTTCGGTGGCCGGGAAAGGCCTTGACTTTGCACGTTCACCCAGCCTTGCGGGCTGGAGAAATCAACGAACTCGATGTCCCTGTGGCCTTGGCACTTCTCGCCATTCGGAAGAATCTTGCGCCCAGGTCGTTGTCGGGACTGGTCTCCACAGGAATGCTGGGGTTGGACGGAGAAACCCGGCTTACTCGCACACACGCCATCCAAGGGTTTCGACTCCCACCTCCTCCCCATGGCATCGTGCGCGCCATGGGGCCATCCGATTCGTTTCCAGCCCAAGCACCCTTCCCAGTGCAAGAAGGCCGGCACCTTTCTGAATTGCTCGGCTTGCTCAAGCGACCGCCCCCACCTTTCCACCCGCCCAAAGCGTCCGTTGCCCCGCACTCTGAAGGTGGCTGGACCCACATCACAGGTGGAGGCAAGGCCAAGACATGGTTGTGCATCGGCGCCAAGTTTCGGATGCATGTAATGCTTGTCGGTCCACCCGGGGTCGGCAAATCCTCACTCGTCCGCGCCGCCCACGCCTTGCTTCCTTTGGACAGCGCTCAGTCTAAGCCCTTTCTCGCGCCGCACCCAGCCGGCGGCGTGGGTGGGTTGCTCGGGTCTTGGCGACGAGGCGAGGCCGTGCCTGGTGCGTGGGCACAGGCCGACCGCGGCGTGCTGTTTCTCGATGAATTCTCGGAATGGACCAGGCCTGCAAGAGAATCGTTGCGGCACATCATGGACACCGGCTCTCTTCATTTGCACCGGGCGGAAGGTTCGGCCCACTGGGCTTCGGACCCATGGATTGTGGCCGCCATGAACCTGTGCGCATGTGGACAGCATCCCGAACGGTGCGCCTGTGATCCCGCCGAGAAGCGGCGGTACCGTCGCAAGGTCAGTGCCCCTTTGCTCGAGCGGTTTCCCATTCAGTTGGACATGGGAGGCCACGACGTTGCAGAATGCCCCAAGCCCTGGGACGCGTGCAAGGCTTGGGTCCAAGATGCACGTGTGCCCCCGGACACATGGACCGAAGAGGCCATGCGGCTGGCCAAAACCATGGAGAAACACGCGAGGATGAGCAAGCGAGTGCACCATCACCTTCGCAGGTTGGCGGGTGGACATGCCTTGTGGGAGGGCCGAGAGCGTGTTCTCACCGACGATGTACAGGCCGCGTTTGACGTCTTGTGGATGAACCGGTCCGGTTGGTGGGGTTCACCCTGAATCCCCAGCCGTACTTTCGTCCCATGGCCACGCTTCTTTCCGCCCGCGGGCACACCCCAGTTCTCGACGCCAGTGTTTGGCTTGCGCCCAATGCCACGGTCGTCGGAGAGGTGCACATGGGTGCGGAAAGCACAGTGTGGTTTTCAGCCGTCGTGCGCGGGGATGTTGCACCCATCCATGTTGGCCGAAGGGTGAACATTCAAGACGGCGCTGTCATTCACGGCACTTTTGGGCAGAGCCAAACGGTGTTGGAAGACGATGTCAGCATCGGACACAACGCGGTCGTGCACGGCGCCCATGTGAAACAAGGTGCCTTGATTGGCATGGGGTCCGTGGTCATGGACCATGTGACTGTGGGCGAAGGCGCCGTGGTGGCTGCGGGCGCGGTGATCTTGGCTGGAGCGACGATTGAAGACGGAGAACTTTGGGCAGGGGTGCCGGCAAAATGTCGCGGCCAAGTCAGCGATTCCCTTCGAGAACACCTCAGCCAAACCGCCGCACGCTACGTCGAATACGCGGGCTGGTTCCAGGACGACGGCGTGCCAGGGGAATGATCTCCGATCGGGTCAAAGGACCTCGGGCCAAGGTGCCTCAATGAGGTCGACGGACGTCCCCAGAATGTGTGCCGCACCGTCGGCAAAGGATTGGGTCCAATCGGTGACCTCAAATTGCCG
>JBMZAL010000029.1:0-2784 GCA_049611325.1 Flavobacteriales bacterium | reverse complement strand
ATGTGTGCTGCACCGTCCGCAAAGGATTGGGTCCAATCGGTGACCTCAAATTGCCGGGTCGGCACCGTGGAAGAAGACAAGGCCTTTCGCGCCTCCAACAAGGACGCCACGCGCTCCGCCACAATGCCAGGGGCATCCAACACCGCCACCCGCCGGGGCAAGAGCGCACAGATGTCATCCATCACCAACGGGTAATGCGTGCACGCGAGCAGCAAGGCGTCTTTGTCCGCCGCCCAGCCATCCGCGAAGTAGGCCTCCACCACCGCGCTTGAGATGGTGCCATTGTGAAAGCCTTCTTCAATGGCACTTGCCAACAAGGGGGTCGCCCGGGACGTCACCGTCAACCCTCGGGCAGAGAGGAGTCGTTCGTACAAGCCACTTTGAACCGTGGCGCGGGTGCCAATCAACGCCAGTTCGCCGTGGGGATGATGCAGCGCGGCCCAATCGACCACGGGCTGCACCACGTCGATGACAGGGAAGTCTGGACCCACCAGACCTCGGACCTCTTCCAAAGCGTTGCTTGAGGCCGAATTGCAGGCCACCACCAACGCCTTGCAGCCCCGGTCCAACAGCCGCTGGGTGATGCCTACTGCGTAGGCTTTCAAACGCTCCGGGCTCTTGTCCCCGTACGGCATGTGGGCCGTATCTCCCACATAGCACAACGACTCCATGGGGAGTCGTTGCAGCAGGGCCTTGGCGATGGTCAAACCGCCAATGCCCGAATCAAACATGCCGATGGGCGCGTCGTTGCTCATGGCATCCGCACAGGTGGCTTACATGCCCAGCTTGGTCTTCACCAAGTCCGTCACATCCTCGCCTCCGTTGTACAACGTCACACCCGTGCTGGTGTCAAAGATGTAGGTGAAGCCCTGCTCTTTGCCCACCGCCTCGATGGCGTCGCGCACACGCTCGATCATGGGAGCGAGCAACTGCTGCTCCATTTGGGCGAGGTCGTTCTGGATGGTCATGCCAAATTCCTGCAAGCCCGCGTCGAGCTGCTGAAGTTCGCGTTCCTTCTGCTGGCGAATGGCGTCAGGCCATGTGGCCGCCTTGGCTTGGTAATCGGCGAATTTGGTCTCCAATTCAGATTGCATCCGAGACACCTCGGTCTCGTATTCCGCGGCTGCGGCCTCGATGGAGGCTTGGGCCTCTGCGCGCTCAGGCAGGGTCAACAAGATGTCTTGGGCGTCGAGGTGACCGAATTTTTGGGCCACTGCGTCGGTCATGCCGAGGAGCGCCACAAAGGCGAGGAGGAGAATGTGTTTCATGAAATTCTTGTTCTGTCAAAGGTCTTGCAGAAAGCCGCACACAGGCATGCTTTTCTGTGGGGTTTGTTCAATTCTTGCTGCCCGAGCGTGTCACGGTGTTTCCACGGCCACCCGTGGCACTGTTCATGCGGTCGCGGGCGTTGTTTTTGGCGCCATTGACCGCGTCGCGGCCACGGTCCATCATGCTGCCACCGCCTTTGCCGCCGCCGTCGTCACCCTTGCCGCCCTCGGGCTCAATGGTTTCGCCAGGCACGTATCCCAACTTCTTGATGAGGCGGTCCGAGATGTCGTACTTGGGGTTGGTGTAGAGCATGTTGCTCTGGTTGCTCTTGTCAAAAATCACCATGTACCCGCTGCCCGAAGCGATGTCCTTGAGGGATTCAAAAATCTGCTGCTGGATGGGCTCAATCAGTTCTTGACGCTTCTGAAACAACTCGCCATCCACCCCAAACTTTTGCTTCTGCATGTCCTTCGCATCGGCGCGCTTCTTCGCAATCTCGTCTTCACGCTTGACGCGCATCTCCGCCGTCAAAAGCACACGCTCTGCGCGGTACGCCACTTCGAGTCGGTCGGCGGCTTCGAGTTTGGCCTCCACATCAGCCTGCCACTGGATGGCGTAGTTGTTCAGCTCCGTTTGGGCCGTGGCGTATTCCGGCATGTGCAAGAGCACGTACTCCGAATCGATGTAGGCAAACTTCTGCGCCTGTGCGGTCAAGGCCACACCCACGAATGCAACGGCCACGAGGACGTGGGTCGCGAGGCGTTTGAAGGAAGTTGAAGGAGAAGTCATGAGGTTGTCTTGTCAAATTTGGGGCCAAACAGGGCGCGCATCAAAGTTCGCCCATGTTCATGCCAATCGAAAAGTGGAATTGGCCGCGGTCCATGTTGGGCACGGAGGACACGTCATCCAAGCGCCACCCGTAATCCAGTCCGAGGAGACCAAACATGGGGAGGAAGATGCGCATGCCCACGCCCGCCGAACGGTAGACCTGGAATGGATTGAACGCACGGGGGTCCTCCCAAGTATTTCCACCCTCCAAAAAAGCGAGGGTGTAAATGGTCGCACTCGGGTTGGTGCTAAGCGGATACCGCAATTCTGCACTGTATTTCGCAACCACGGGGGCACCGGTGTTGCGGTCCGGGGCGGTGAGGCTCAAGTCGTCGTACCCGCGAAGGTTGAGGATTTCTCGGCCATCCAACACGAAGCCACTCAGGAACACCCCACCGAGGTAGAACCGTTCAAACGGACTCAGGCCCGTGACGCGGTTATACGACCCAATCATGCCGATGCCGGCAGCCGTGCGCAACACGAGACTTCTCGGGTTCTCTCCGCCGCTTTGGGTCAACGGCGTGTACCACTCGGCCTTCACCTTCCACTTGTGGTACTCCACCCAGCGGAACCGGGTTTGGTCGTCCACGGGCGTCCCATCCTCGTTGGTGTAGAAGCCCTCTGGACGGAACATGCTGTACGGAGGCGTGGCCTTCACGCTGACCTCCACATTGGAACCCCACACGG
>JBMZAL010000028.1:0-11056 GCA_049611325.1 Flavobacteriales bacterium | reverse complement strand
TTGCTCCTCCTCGACTTGAGGGACCATGGGTTGAGCAAGGACATCTTGCCCGAGTTCCCCGCCTACGATTTTGACATTGTGGCGGAAGACATTCTGCGAGTCATCGACCACCTTGGCATTGACAAGGCGCATTTTGTGAGTTTGAGCATCGGCAGTGTCATCCTCCAAAAAATCGACATCGAACGCCCCGAACTCATCGACCGCATGGTCATGGCGGGGGCCATTTTTGACGGCAGTTGGTTGATGCACATGTTTGTGCACAGCGCCAAAGTCCTCAATTTCATCTTGCCGTACCGGGCGATTTACTGGTTGTTTTCGTTCATCGTCTTGCCCCGGCGCAACCACCGGTTGAGCCGATGGATTTTCAGAAGGCAAAGCAAGAAACTGTCGCAGGGTGAGTACCTCAAGTGGGTGGAGTTGTACAAACCGTTTTTCAAGCTCGTTCGTCAATACGTACAGCGGCCGGTCATGAAGAAAGGACTTGTGGTCATGGGCGATCAGGACCACATCTTCTTCAAGGCGGCAGAGCGCTTCACGCAGATCCAGCGGAACATGCGTCTGAGCGTCATCGAGAATTGCGGGCACGTGTGCAGCATTGAGGCGCCAGAGCTCTTCAACGATTTGGTGTTGCAATTCCTCAGCGACGCCGACGTTCCCCAGCGCGTCACCGCCAGTCCTGTGCCCATGTCGTGGGCGGAGTTGCGGGCCCTGCAGGGCGCCAAAGCCTGAGGCATGGCGCACAAGAAAGCCCACCTTCCTGAGAAAACGTGCGTGACGTGCGGCAGGCCTTTTGCGTGGCGCAAAAAGTGGGCGCGCGATTGGGACAACGTGAAGCATTGCAGTGAGCGCTGTCGACGCAACAGGTCGTCGTCTGCCAAGGAAACATGACGCCGCGACGGGTGTTACCTCAGGACCATGTTGTCCGTTGCACCCGACACCTCCCTTCGCCCCGTCCAAACGTTGCGCCTCCTCTTGGGCGATCAACTGAATGCCGCTCATTCCTGGTGGCAGGCGCCACAGGACGACGTGCTGACGGTCATGATGGAGTGCCGGCAGGAAACGGACTACGCACGTCATCACGTGCAGAAGGTGCTGGCGTTTTTCCTCGCGATGCGCAGCTTCGCCAAAGAGCGCATCGCGGAGGGCCACCACGTGCACTACCTCGCCATTGACGGTCCCGATGCGGCCCGCCCCATGATGGAGATGCTGCGCACGTTGGTTTCCGACACAGGCGCCACCGAGGTTCGTGTGCAAGCCCCCGACGAGTGGCGGCTCGACGAGATGTTCCGCGAGGCGATGAATACGTGGCCAGAAACATTGGGGGTGTCGGTGACCATGGACGACACCGAGCACTTTTTGACTGGTCGCACCGACCTCGCGGACCACTTCAAAGGCAAAAAGCAGTACCTCATGGAGTCGTTCTACCGCATGATGCGAAAGCGACACCACGCGCTGTTGGATGGCGCGGGACAGCCTGAAGGGGGAAAGTGGAACTACGACGCCAACAACCGCAAGAAACTGCCCAAAGGCGATGTGCCTCCCGCCCCCCGGCTGTGGGAACGTGACGTGACGATCTTGCTTTCCGACCTCGAGAAGGCAGGCGTGGAGACTGTGGGCAGGGTGGATGCTGCGCACTTTGGTTGGCCAGTCACACGCGGTGAGAGCCTTGAATTGCTGGACATCTTCGTGGAGGAGCTGCTTCCCCGGTTTGGGGATTTTCAAGACGCGCTCACGGAGGACAGCTGGACGGTGTACCACAGCCGATTGAGCTTTGCGATGAACGTCAAAATGCTTCATCCGCGTGAGGTCATTGAAGCCGTCGAGCGAAAGTGGCGCATGGCGCCGGACCATGCGAGCATCGAGCAAGCCGAGGGATTCATCCGTCAAATTTTGGGCTGGCGAGAGTACATGCGCGGCGTCTACTGGACCCACATGCCGGAGTACGCGGACCTCAATTTCTTCCAGCACGACCGGAAGCTTCCGTCTTGGTTTTGGACGGGTGAGACGGGCATGCGCTGCCTTCAGCATGCCATCGGCCAAACCCTCGACCACGCCTACGCCCACCACATTCAACGGCTGATGGTGACCGGCAACTTTGCCTTGCTGGCCGGCATCGATCCCGACGAAGTGGACCAATGGTACCTCGGCGTGTACATCGACGCCATCGAGTGGGTGGAAATGACCAACACGCGCGGCATGAGTCAGTTCGCCGATGGCGGCATCGTGGGCACCAAGCCCTACGTCTCGTCGGCCAACTACATGCACAAAATGGGGCCGCATTGCACCTCTTGCAAATACAAGCGACAGGCCAAAACCGAAGACGACGCCTGTCCTTTCAACAGCCTCTACTGGCATTTTCACGCCCGGAATCGAGACCTGCTCGAGCGCAACCCGCGCATCGGAATGGTCTACCGGACCTGGGACAAAATGCAGCCCGCCCAACAACAAGCCCTCTTGGACCGCGGCGATGCGGTTCTTGCCAATCTCGAAACCCTCTGACATGAGCACATCACGCACCCTCCACTGGTTCCGCAACGACCTTCGACTTGACGACAATCCGGCCCTGGCCGAGGCGCGTCGCAGCGAAGAGGTGGTCCCAGTGGTCGTGTTGGACGACCGCTTTTGGTCCTTGGATCGCTGGGGACACGTAAAGACCGGTCCGTTTCGGACGCGGTTTGTCCTGGAAAGCATCGCGGACCTGAAGGCGGCCATCGAAGACGCCGGAGGAAGCTTGCTCGTCAAGCAGGGACGCCCTGAAGAGATCTTGCCAAGGTTGATGGAGCAGTGGGGCTGTGCCTCCCTCACGGCGCAAGCGGAGCACACCCCGGAAGAGCTCGACATCGAATCGGCTGTGGCGCGTGCGGTGCAGGAAGTCGGCGGCACCTCCAGGTGGATTGAAGGACACACCTTGTTTCATCCGGACGACCTGCCGATGGACCTCGACGCCATCCCAGACATCTTCACCCAATTCCGCAAAAAGGTGGAGAAGCACAGCGAAGTCCGAGAATGCATTGCGGCACCTTCTGCGCTGTCTTGTCCCGACGGACTCACCTCGGATGATGTGCCGTCGTTGAACGACATGCTCGCCCAAACCGGTCAAACCATGCCCCCTGCAGACAGCCGTGGGGTGTTGCCGTTCAAGGGTGGGGCTTCGGAGGCACGTGCCCGTTTGAAGCACTACTTCTGGGACACCAAGAAGCTTGCGGTGTACAAGAAGACCAGGAACGGCCTCGTGGGCGCGGATTACAGCAGCAAGTTCAGCCCGTGGCTGGCCCACGGCTGCATCAGCCCACGACGCATCGCCAGTGAGGTGTACCGTTTTGAAGACAACGTCGAGGCCAACGACAGCACCTACTGGTTGGTTTTTGAATTGATCTGGCGGGATTACTTCCGATTCATTGCGATGAAGTTTGGGTCACGCATCTTCCACCGCAAAGCACTCAAGCCTGAAAGCGCCAACCGCGGCACACAACGGCCTGCCTTTGAGGCGTGGAAAGAGGGCAGAACCAAGGACGCCTTTGTGAATGCCAACATGCGCGAACTCGCTCGCACGGGATTCATGAGCAACCGCGGTCGCCAAAACGTGGCCTCTTACCTCGTGCACGACCTGGGCATCGACTGGCGATTGGGGGCGTCGTGGTTTGAGCACAGCCTGCTGGACTACGACCCTGCAAGCAATGCAGGCAACTGGATCTACGTGGCCGGTGTGGGCAACGATCCCCGTCCCAATCGCAAATTCAACACGCAGCGACAAGCCGAGATGTACGACGGTGATGGCAAATACCAAACCCTCTGGAGCACCGATGCTTTGGAACTTGACGTACGCTGACCCCGACCGCTGGCAAGAGGTCTACGCCATTTCTGGCAAGCCACTCCCATGGTGGAAGCGCGCTGGCAGCCCCCGCATGCGGTTGCTGGAGGGACCAGGCCCTGTGTCGGCCATGATTGAGGAGACGAGCGACGTGAAGTGGGCCAACCTGCAACGCACCCAAGCCGGCGCCATCTTGTACTTCCGGGTCCGCTTGGAAGTCTATGGCCTGCCATGTGCTTCGGCAAAGACGCAGTGGCACATCCACGCGACCGATGGGCAACGCGAATTGCACCTCCAACACGAGCAGGGACTGGTGCGCCTCGGATTGTCTTCCAGACCTTCAAAAGGGTTCTTGGCGCTGCTGAATGCGGCACTTGGTTCCGAAACCGTGTCCAAAGTACACGTGTAAGTTGTTGGAAACGTGTATATTGCATGTCCCGGGCTCAACGCTGCCCGCCCATGACAACCCTCGATAAGATGATCAAATCTCGCACGATGAATGAGTTGCGTCAAACCCGTGACGCTGTGTACAACCCACCTGTGTCCCATGACGAACGCATGAACGAACGCTTGGTGGGCGACATCTACGTGATCCTCGATGGGGAAGGTCAGCCCGCTGTGGCGTGTGACGATGTGCAATGCTTGATTCAAGCGCGTCCTGAGTGGTCCGCACAAGCGATCGAGTCGCACTTCAAGGCATCCCAAGAGCAGTACGTGGCGCCCAACGGCGAGGTCGTTCACCATGTGCGTCGCCGCAAGGGCCGCGTGTGATCATCCCCATGACCGTTTCCTGAAAGGGACACAAAAAGCCCCGGTGCACATCGCACCGGGGCTTTTTGTTTGTCGTGGGCTTCGCGCCTTAGTGGCTCGCGAGGTAGGCAGCCACACCATCGTTGGTGGCGGCCATGGCATCCTTGCCTTTCTCCCAGTTCGCAGGGCAAACTTCGCCGTGCGTTTCGTTGTGGATCCACGCATCGAGCACGCGGATCGCTTCGTCCACGTTGCGGCCGATGGGGAAGAAGTTCACGAGCTGGTGACGTACGATGCCTTCCTTGTCGATGAGGAACAAGCCGCGGTACGCAATCATCTCACCTTCTGCAGTGAGGTTGCCTTCCTCGTCGTAGTCGTACTCGCCGGCAAGCACATCGTAGTTGGTGGAGATGGTTTTGTTGGTGTCCGCCACGAGGGGGTACGTCACGCCCTCGATGCCGCCGTTGTCCTTGGACACGCGAAGGTAGGCTTGGTGGGTTTCTGCGGTGTCCGTGGAGACGCCGACCACTGCACAATTGCGGGCCTCGAATTCACCGAGCTTTTCCTGGAATGCGTGAATCTCTGTGGGACACACAAACGTGAAGTCCTTGGGGTAGAAGAACAACACCACGTACTTGTTGCCGAGGTACTGATCGAGAGAGAAGTTGTCGACGATGTCGCTGCCGTTGAGGACTGCGGTTTCGCTGAAGTGGGGAGCCTTGCGGCCAACGAGAACTGCCATGGTTCGGGTGTTGGGTTTGGTTTGTGAATTTGTCTGCGAAGATAATAGGCCCGGCGTGGTGCGGTCCTTTTTTGAGCCTCAAGAAATGGTAACATTTGTTCCACGTCATTCCGCCTCGTGATTGCGGCATTCAAGTCCATCTTTGTCCCATGAGAAAAGCCCCCGCAGAACGGCACTTCATCAACCGTGAGTTGAGCTGGTTGTCATTCAACGAGCGCGTGCTGCAGGAGGCGCAGGTTGCGCGCACGCCCTTGATTGAGCGGGTGCGGTTTTTGGGCATTTTCTCCAACAACCTCGATGAATTCTACCGCGTTCGCGTGGCCAACCTGCAGCGTGTCTTGATGGTGGACAAAAAAGCCAGGACGACCCTTGGATTCGCCTACGATGAAACGTTGTCCCAGGTCGTCTCACGCATCGAAGGCTTGCGCCGACAGTATGACAAGACGTTCCACGAAGTGATTGCTGCGTTGGAGCGCGAGAACATTCGCTTTGTGCGCGAGGACGAGCTGGATGGCGACGACGCGGAATTTGTGTCTGCGTATTTCCGGCGCGCCGTGCGACCTGAATTGGTGCCGATCATGCTGGGCCGCAAGGTCAAGATGCCCCAGCTGATCGACGGAGACGGCTACCTCGCGGTGCGGTTGACCTTCAAAGAGGACAAGGAGAAGTTGGCGGTCATCCACATCCCGCGGCACTTGGACCGATTCCTGACCCTGCCTGAGCGAGGAGGCGCGCAGCGCGTCATGTTTTTGGAAGACATCATCCGGCATGCCTTGCCCAAAATCTTCAGGCTCTTCGAAGCCGCAAACGTGGAAGCCTACGCCCTGAAGGCCACACGCGACGCCGATTTGGACATGGACGACGACGTGGCGCGTTCGATGATGAACCGCGTGGAGCGGGGCTTGAAAAAGCGCAAGCAAGGCGAATACGTGCGCCTCATCCACGACCGGGACATGCCGGAAGACATGCTCACAGGGTTGTTGAAGAAGATGAAGGTGCCTTCTGCGGCGAGTGTGGTGGCGGGAGACCGGTACCACAACCGAAGGGACTTGATTGGGTTCCCTGATTTTGGACGTACGGACCTCGTTTACCCCTCGCAACCGCCCATCACCCATCCCCGACTTCGCAATGCACCAAGCGTCATGCGTGCCATCGCGGAGGGAGATGTGTTGGTGCACTGTCCTTACCACAAGTTTGTCCACGTGGTCGACTTTTTGAGGGAAGCGGCCATCGATCCCCACGTGACGACGATTCAAATCAATTTGTACCGCGTCGCCAAGAACAGCCAGGTCATCAACGCCCTTGTCAATGCGGCGCGCAATGGCAAGCGCGTCGAAGTCATTGTGGAGCTCGCGGCACGCTTTGACGAAAAGCACAACCTCAAGGTGGCCAACATGTTGCAGGAGGCAGGTGCCATCGTGCGTATCGGCATTCCCAACCTGAAGGTGCATTGCAAAATCATTTTGGTGACGCGTCGCCAAAAGGGAAAGGTCAGGCGCTTCGGACACGTGGGCACGGGCAATTTCCACGAACGCAATGCCGGCATCTACGAGGATTTGAGTCTGTTCACGGCCAACCCCAAGATCACCGGTGAATTGGCCAAGCTGTTTGATTTCTTCGAGAACAGCTTCGAGCGCAAGGTCTATCGGAACCTCTTCGTCAGTCCGTTCTCCACCCGCCGACGCTTCACCAAGCTCATTGACGACGAAATCGCCCGCGCCGAATCAGGCAAGGAAGCGTGGATGGACCTCAAGCTCAACAACATTGTGGACGTGGGCATGATTGAGAAGCTCTACGCGGCAAGTCAAGCGGGGGTCAAGGTGCGCATGGTCGTGCGCGGCATTTGCGCGCTCCGGCCAGGGGTTCCAGGGTTGAGTGAGAACATCGAGGTTCGATCGATTGTCGGCCGGTACCTCGAGCACTCTCGCTTCATGCGTTTTTGCAACGGCGGCAAGCCCCTGACCTACCTGAGCAGTGCCGATTGGATGACGCGCAACCTGGACCGGAGGGTGGAGGTCACCGCACCTGTTTTGGACGCAGACCTCGCGAACGACCTGCGCGTGCACTTTGAGCGAATGTGGGACGACAACACCCATGCCCGGGTCATTCAGCCGGACGGCACCAATGCCTGGGTGACGTCTGAAGATGCTGCCCCACTTGTGCAAGCCCAACAGGACTTGTACCTTGAGCTGAAAGGCAGAGCAGATTGAAGTTTGGAGCCATTGACATCGGGTCGAACGCCGTCAGGTTGCTGATTGCACGCGTGGACGAGGGAGAAGAGGGGCGCAAGTCGGTCGACAAGCTCAGTTTCTACCGCGTTCCTGTGCGCTTGGGCGCCGATGTGTTCAGCGATGGCGCCATTTCCGAAGAGAAAATCAAGCACTTGGTGAAGACCATGAAGGCGTTTTGGTACCTCATGGATGTGCACGGGGTGGAGTGGTTTCACGCCTATGCCACCAGCGCCATGCGGGAGGCGAGCAACGTCAAGTCGGTGATCAAAAAGGTCAAGAAGGCGGCCAACATCGACATTCAGCCCATCACGGGAGACCGAGAAGCCGAATTGATTTTTGGCAATTTCGCCCAAGCCACCATGGACGAACGCATGGACTACTTGTACATCGATGTGGGGGGCGGCAGCACGGAGTTGACGCTCATTCGAGAGGGTCGACGGGTGAAGGGCAAGAGCTTTCAATTGGGCACGGTGCGACAGCTGGCAGGCCGCATTCCCGATGGAGAATGGGCCGCTGTCGAAGCCTACGTGACCGAGCTGAAATCAGAAGAGCGACCGCTGTACGCCATTGGGACGGGCGGCAACGCCAACCGTCTGCAGCGGCTGGCTTTGACGCCCCGCGACGAGGCCATCCCCGAGGGCAAGTTGCGCAAGGTTGCGGTCGATTTGGAGCGTTTGAGCGTGGAGGAACGGCGACGTCAATACCACCTCAAGCCAGACCGGGCCGATGTCATTGTGCCCGCGGCCAACATTTACCTGAAAATCATGACCATGGCCGGCGCCTCTCACATGCTGGTGCCCAAGGTGGGCTTGGTGGACGGCATGATTTTGAGCACCCATGAGGAGTGGCGCCAAGCGCACAAGGAGGAGGTGAATCGGAAGAAAGACAAGGCGGCCAAATCCGCCAAGTGAACGCAAAAAAAAGAGGAGGACCTGGAAGGCCCCCCTCGTTCATGCCTCCTGAAGAGGCTTACAGGTTCTTTGCAAGGAAGGCGTCCACCTCGTAGATGCGCTTGGGCTTCAGCACAATCTTGCCTTCGTTGTCCAGCAGGAAGTACGTGGGTGTGGAGGTGATCTTGTAGTCCTTCACAATCGGCGAGTCCCAACCTTGCAACTGGCTGACGTTGGGGTATTGCATGCCGCGTTGCTCAATGACGCCCACCCACGTGGAACGCGCTTGGTCCAAGCTGACACCGATCGCTTCGAATCCGCGGTTCTGATACTTGGCATACACAGGAATGAGGACGGGAATTTCCTGCTCACACTTGTGGCACCAAGACGCCCAGAACATCACAAGCGTATACTTGTTGGCCTTGGCGGTTTGCATCAAGTCGAGCGTTCCACCATCCCATTTGTTCATCGTGAAGTTGGGGGGCGTCTTGCCCACTTGAAGGTTGATGATGCCTTGGGCGCGCTGACGAATGACATCGCTCAGGTCGGCACCGCAGTCTTCATCGTAGATGTAGTTGTCCAAGATGTACTGGCAGATGTGCTCCTTGCCCGTGTTGTAGAATCCTTCGAGCATGGAGTACAAGGCACTCTCGAGGGTGGCAGGATTGGGCTCAAAATGGGCCTTCACCATGTCGATGCACGCGAGGAAACCGGGGTCGTTGCCCTTGCTGTACGCCACCATGAACCCTTGGATGCGGTCGCTGATGGCCATGCTGCGAATCAGGCTGTTGTCCGTGGGGTCGATGTCGTCGAAGAAGTTGCCCTGGGACCCGGGGTACTTGGGGTTTTTCCAGCCCAAGAACTTGGCGAGGTACGTGTTCGGATTGGCGTCCATCAACTCGTGCTGCTTGGCAACGAGCTCCATTTCCTTGTCAGAAATCTGCTTTTCCACTTGGGCGCGGAAGGGGCTGTCCTTGAGTTGCTTGCGGAGGTTGCGGATTTGGTTGTTGTTGACGCGACTGAAATTCTCGTACGTGAACCATGCACGGTTTTCCGCGCTGGCAGGGGCGCTTTTCCCGCTGGTCATCTGCTTGGATCGGAACACGAGGTTCAAGTCGGCCTCGTCAGGGTTCATCACAAACTGGCAGTTGTTTTTGGCGTCGCTTCCTTGGAGTTTGTAGAAGCCGCGGTGCACTTCCACACGGCCAAAGTCGAAGGCCTGGTTCATCACCTTCGTGCTGTCCATCAAGGTCACATTGCGGCCCTCCGTTTCGTAGAGGTACAGCATGGTTCCGTTGCCCGCCGGCATGCTGCCGTGCAAGCGTACTTTGCCCACCTTGTCTCCGTCGTTGGCGTCGTTGACACCGCTCTTCCATTTGGCAGAGACCGTCACATCGGGTTGCGCTGCAGGGGCAGGCGCTTCGGTGTTGGTCGCTTTCGTTGTCTCTTTCTTCGATGCCGGAGCATCGCCGTTTCCGCAGCCGAGGGTCAACAAAGCAGCGGTGCAAAGGGTCCAAATCATGGGTTGTTTCATTCGTTCTGGGATGACGCTGACGGGAAGAACAATGCCCCGTTTCACCCACGAATTTAAGAAGTGAGCCCGCACGGACGTGTGTGTCTTCTGCCCGTTGTCATGTAACTTGTGTGAATGGAACGCTCAAAAGCACTCGCCCTGCTCAGTTTGGATGACACCGCGACCATGGATGCCATCACAGATGCGTTGGACCAGGCGGTCTTCAAAGTGCGGGATCACTTCTTGCGCAGCGCGGTCATTCCCAAGTTGGCGGCAGGCCGGGTGGAGAAGTGTGTTCAGTTGAGCGATGTGGCCCAAACCCTAGGCGTTCCCGCATTGGGACAACCCGCACCCATTCCCCAAACGCTGCCTCACGGCGCTGACCTTGAAGCCCTCGTTCTGGGTCATGTCGAGAACATCCGACGCTGCCGCAATGCCATGGCCACCACCCTGGACCCCGACAGCGTGGCACAACTGGGTCACCTCATGTCCAAGGTCCAGACGGATTACATGACCGCCTTCCTCAAGCTCACTTCCACCTTGGTGACCAAACCTCACGAAGGCACCGTTCCCGCCCGAGAGGAGGTGGACTGGATGGCCTTGCTCGCCGCTGTACGTGCAGCCAAAAAGGGCCCCGGAAGTGGGGTGTTGCTCCAGGATTTGGTGGCGAAAGAGCGCGCCCGGATGGAGGCGATGCTTACAGCCAGCCAGCCAACGCCGCGTTGAAGGTTTGCGAGGGCCGCATGACGGCGCTGCACTTCTCGGCATCGGGACGGTAGTATCCGCCCAATTCCACCTTCTGCCCTTGCACGGCAATCAACTCTTCGACAATCGCACCTTCCTTGGACCGGAGCGCTTCCGCAAATGGCTTCGCAGCGTCTGCAAGGGCAGGCTCTGCGGTTTGGGCCGCGAGGGCTTCTGCCCAAAACAGCGCCAGGTAGAAGTGTGAACCCCTGTTGTCGATGCCGCCAAGGCGTCGTGTGGGGCTTTTGTCTTCGTCCAAGAAGCGGGTGGTGGCGTCGTCGAGGGCGTCGGCCAACACCTGCGCTTGTGCATTGTCCGTGCTTGAAGCAATGTGCTCAAGGCTCGGGACCAAGGCCATGAATTCGCCGAGGCTGT
>JBMZAL010000027.1:0-11105 GCA_049611325.1 Flavobacteriales bacterium | reverse complement strand
ATCTCCGTCGTCGTCGGCCATGGGATAATCCCCAGGAAACCCAAAGTTTCCGCCCCCCGCCAAAAACACGCCCTCCGGGGACACGGTTTCGTTGGCCATGTTCAAATTGAACGTCACGAAATGCGAATCCGCTGAAGGGGCCTGAAACCACGCCGGCGGCGCGTCGAAGGTGTTGCCTGCTTCAGCTGCGCCCAAAAACAAGAAGGGCCGCGCCGTGAAGTCTGAACTCGAGATGCTGTTGTTGTGCACCTCCACGGCCAGCACATTGGTGCCCGACACCAACAGGCCGGGGTTGACGTCAATCAAATCGGGCGTTCCACCTGCGTAGAGCACCGCTTCGTGCCATCCGTCCAAGATGGCATCCCAGGCGAGCACCTCACCAGGCTCCCCCGCATTGCCCCGGGCGATTTCAGTGCCGTTGAGATAGGCCACAAAGCCGTCGTCATAGTCCACCGCGAGCAGGGCCGCCGAAAAGCTGTTGGCATCGTCGACCTGAAACACGTGGCGCATGTAAATGCTGTTTGAGGGCGGGATGACCGTGGCATCGTCCCCGTCTCCGTAGCCAAATCCCGAAACTCCTTCGCTCCATTCAGTGGCGGCGAAGTTGGTGAACACCCAATACGGCAGGGGTTGGGAGGTGGGAAGAAGGTAATCCCATGTGGAGCCGTCCTGCACCACGGCTTCCCAGTGATCGACAGGACCTTGGGCCATCACACCCCAGTGCAACAACGCCCCAACCAACATGACGATACACTTCCTCATTCCTTAAAAATACGAAGAACGTAGGAGCCTGAGGGCATCGACGTGCCCTTAACGCGCCACCATCAACTTGAGACGCTGCAGGATTTGGCCTCGGGCATCCAACACGTGCAGGACGAACATTCCCACAGGAAGGTCCGACACATCCAGAATCGCTGTCGCGTGGGTGTGTTGAAGCGAAAGGCAAGGCTTCCCACTCATGTCCATCACCACAAGTCGACCTCGTTGGGGCAATCCTTCAAGCACGACGTGGTCCTTCGCAGGCTGAGGGTAAACCTCCAATTGGGAATCAATCAGGGCAATCCCGAGCGGTTCACTGACGTCCTCCCCCACACTGCCTCCCAGCGTCCATGTTCCATATTCCTCCCCACTGTTGGGCCATGTGTCCACTTCCCAAAAGAGGTAATCTTCAATCAAGCACGCCACGGGCGCCCCATTGTGAAACGCTGAGTCGTTGGTCAACAGAACCGACACAAACAGGGTATCTGTCACCGGCAAGTTGTGGACGACCTGAATGAAATTCTCGTCCTCCGTGGTGGCCTCATGAATCACGTTGCCTTCCGCATCCGTGAATTCCCAGGTCATCACATTGTACTGGGGTGGGAAGGTCAAGTACCCGCCAGGGTGGTACAAATTCACGCTGTTTGAATCCGATCCCACGTTGACCACCAATCCCATCAAATCGCAGTCGACCGTGGTCGTGACTTGGGCGTGGGCAGGCAACAAGAATCCAGAAAACAAGACGAAGGTGACAAGGGCAAAGCGACGCATGAGACTGAGGTTGAAGGCGTTGATATTCACAAACATAACCCCCGCACCTGAGGCAGGAGTCGCATTCCTTTCAGTTTCTGCCGCCCTTTCCCAAGAAAAAGACACCCTGCGGGGCCTGTTGTCATTTATGGTGAGGCCCGTGGCGAGGCGTTGCAGCACTCAATTCACCACCCACCGCACAGACGCAACCCCAGGTGTTGACAGCGTATAAACGCCGACCGCAAGGTCCGCCTCCCACGCCATCCGCGCGTGTGCGAACCGGCCCTCACGCACCACGCGACCCTGGGCATCGTGCAAGAAGTATTCCGCCCCGAGAAGGGCGTCCGGGACCACCACCACGCAAGCCCCTTGGTTGGGGTTGGGGAAGAGTTGGATTTGGGCTTGGTCAGACACTTCTGCCGAGGCACTGATGGCATCCAAATTCACGTTGTCCACCCAAATGTGGTTGCCGTAGTCCCCCACATTGGCAAACGCCAATTCGAGGCACGTTTCCGAACCGTCAGTCCAAGCCGAGGGCAAGTCGAGCACGTGGTTGGCCCACTGAATCGTTCCGCCGGTGTCGTACCAAAACCACGTGTAGCACCCATCCACCGCGAGATCAGCACCATAGGCAGACCACAGCACCGTCCAATCGGATTCGTTGCCTGCACGGCCCCACACCTCCAACCCATCGACGTAGTCGGAATACAGTTGGTAGGCCACGTCAAACGAGAAGGTGCTGTGTCCCGTGGGATTGAAGGCCGGAGTCACCAACAAGTCGAAGGCCCCGTCGGTGTCGACCCAATAGTTGGGGAATTGGGCCACGCCGTTGGTCTCGTCCAGCAAGTCGTACGCGTGCTCCCAGGCGTGCCCCTCGACCTCCATGCGCCAATGCGCAGGAGGAAATGTCGGCCCATTAAAATCTTCTTGGAAGCCTTCGTCGGACACCACCGGCGCGTTGACCACCTCGATCAGGTCTTCCCACGTCCACGTGTCGGTGGCTCCATCCGCGTCCGTCACGGTCAAGCCGACGTCGTAGGTTCCTTCTTGGTCAAACGCCACCCACGCCTCCGGCCCTTCGATGGCCAAAACCGCACCGCCGCCAAAGGCCCATTCGTAAGTGGCGCCGTCGCATCGCACGACAGACACCGCGCTGAAATGAATGGGATCCTGTTGGCATGGACTTGCGAGGTTGACTTCTGTGCGGTCCGCCATGAATCCCGCAAGCACCTCAGACGGCGCGTAGAACTCCGCTTGGTGCACGCCGCGGGTGCCTGCCGCACGAATGTGCCCGCCGCAGTAGTCGGCCTGAAGGAAGGTGTTGACGTTGATCATGGGCAGGCCATCGTTGTACAAGACCCAGTCATCGAGGTCTGCGTCCCGGTAGTACACGGCATTGGTCGTGCCGATGTAGACGCCGCCGTTGGACCCGCGTTGGTGGGCCAAACTCACCACGCGCTCCGACGCAATGGTTCCGTTGGTCCAGTTTTGCCAAGTCTCTCCTGCGTCTTCCGAGCGAAGGATTTTGTACCCGGTTTGCGTCCCCGTCAACACACACCACAATCGGTCGGGGTCCGTGCCGTCGACATCGAGGTACATCGGTTGGTTGTTGTTGTTGCCATTCTCAGAGAGGTTGGGGGTGGCGATTTCCCACGTGGCCCCACGATCTGTGGACCTGTGAATGCGCCACAACGAACCGTTCACTTGGTGAGACACGTAGATGCGGTCCCGGTCGCGGGGGCTGACTTTCACCGAAATGATCTTGTCTCCTCCAAAGTCGTGCACCAGCACCCAGGACGCCCCACCATCCTCGGAACGCCAGAGCTCTGAGCCCACAGGCGAATACATGCAGTTGTGGCAAGCGGGGTCCCATTCGAGGTTCCCGTATTCCCCAAACCAGTAGCCCGTGTTGGGGTTTTTGGACGCGTCAAAGGGCATCGCGTCGATGCGGTCAAACCGGTCTGTGGTGTAGCGGAAGGCCCCTCCGTCATGGTACCCCCGTGTGGCATCGCCGGGGTTCACAAACCCGCGGAAGTTGTCCCCGGCCAATTCGGCCAGCCATCCGCCTGCGGTGTCGCTTTCGGCGCCCCAATGGTACAGGTCGCCGTTTCGAATCATGGTGCCGTTGTGGTAGGTCCCGCCCACCATGACTTCGGGGCCGCGCCATCCGGCTTGCCACCCCCAAAAGTCCGTGCCGTGCAGCCCGTACATGCGCGGCTCAATGTGGTCCCCTTGGTCCGCGGAATAGAACACGCCCCCGTCCGACGCCACCCACAAATCCACGGTGCCATCCGCCCGCGTGAAGAACTTCACGTCGTGCACGTCGGCATGCGTGTAACGGTCCGCGGTGAACTCTCCCGCCCAGGTGACCCAGTGCCCATTCAGGCTCCAATCCACGCCACCGCTCTCTGAGCGCCACACGCAAATGCCGGCCGCAAATTGCCGATCCGGATCGGTGGGACTGACATCCAGAGCGAGGTCGTAGTAGTACTGTCCGCCGTCGCCGGAGCCGTCTTCGCTCCATCCCAAGATGTTGGGGTTGACGCCGGCCTCCCACGGTCCACCTGGACCGTCCCCGCAACACATGAATTCAAACGATTCGCCGGCATCGAAACTCTGGTACATGCCGTACAACCCGCCGCCATTGTCGGTGGCGCCTGCGGCCAGGACGACGATGCGGTCGGGGTCGGCCGGCGTCACCGCCAGCTCGCAGCGACGTTGCTCGTCACCTGTGCCCACCAAAGGCCAGCCCGTCGTGCCCGATGCAAACGTCACGCCACCGTCGGTGGACCGCTTGAACACGGTGCTGTTGGCCAGCAACTGGACAGTGTAGCACGTGTCTGGACTGGTGGGATGAAACGCCAATTCCATGTACTCCCCCCCGGCCACTTGCGTCATGGTGACGCCGCCATCTTCGGTTCTGTGAAGGCCGTTGTCCGTGGCCGCAAACAAGGTCAGTTCGTCGTCGCCGTTGGCCGGCTTGAACACCAAGTCGCGGTACCACCGGTCGTTGGATTGGTAGGTCGCGTTCCCGCACAAGGTCCAAGAATCGCCTCCGTCTTCGGTGCGCCACAGTTGCCCCGAACCAGATCCCACCCACACGCGCTGGTCGTCTTCAGGATGAATGGCGATGCTGTAAACGCTTGTCAAGGGAAGGTCCCGCGTCATGAGCGTCCAATGGGCGCCGTGGTCGACGCTCTTCCACGCCCCTGCCGTGGCCGTCCCGCACCACACCACCTCGTGGTTGGACGGGGCTTGCTCCACCGTGTAGACGTGGCAGGCGCCGGGACTTTGGACTTGGAACTGCATGGCCACCTCTGGGTCAAAGTGCCAAGGCCCCATTTCTTCCCACAACCCATTTTGACGGGCGGTCGACGCCCTCGAGGCACCCAACGCCTCCGCGTAAGCACGAGACACTTCAGGCCGTGGCAACTCCACGTTGCGCAACCACCGCTTGTAGTATTGGGTGTCCCTGTTTTTTTCGAAAGGATGGTTGGCGTAATGCGCTTCGTAGGCGCCCCGCACCTCGGCCACCGTCGCTTCTCCGCCGTACATCAACTGCACCCATGCCGGGTCGTCGGCAGAGGCTCTGTAGGGGGTTTGGGGCACGTATTGGGCTAGGAAAGAGCCTAGGCCTCCGCAGGTCAACAGCACGGAAAAAAGAAGACGGGAGAGCGATGAAAACATGGCGATGGGGTCTGGGTGCAATCAAGTCAAATCAGGCACGGGACATCCACTTTCCCGTCATCAGTGCCACAGGGAGGTACCCCAGTGCGTCTGTGACGGTCAACCACATGGGCGTGCCCAACTGAATGGCGTTGGCAATGCCACCGAGAAAAAACCAGCCCCCCATGACGTACGCGGGCCACATGGCGCGCTGTCCTGTGGCGGCAGATCTTGCAGCGACCAACATGCCGACCGCCACACCGGCGGCCGTTCCCAGCCAATGCACCACCGTGGCGGCAATCATGGTGGGCATGCTGAGGGTTTCCATCCAAGCGCGGAATTCCTCCGTGGTGGCCGTGCTGGCGGGCATGGCCTCTTCCGGCCAAAGGTTCATGTGCAATTCGTGAAGGGCCAACATGGTGATGCTGCCCACAATGAAGGCTGCGACGAATGCAGCGACGTTTCGTAAGGTGTTCATGGTGTCCCAAACTTAATGCGGGATTCGACCCTCGAACGAACTTGATGCCATGCCGAGGCGTTCTTTCATTGACCCTTCCACCTCGCCCCGATGAATCACAAACTGATTTCCAAAAAGAAACAGGTCTATCCGGTCCTTCCGGCGCTGCAGACTTACCTCGACCAACACGGGCGCGCCATGGGCATTCCCGTGAGCTACGAGGACCTGCTGAGGTTTGAGGGGAGCGTGGCGATTTTGGACGGCGAAGACCGCGACACCTTGTGGGTTGATTGCCTCTACCCGCAGGGCGAGCGCGACGAATTGGTGACCAACCTCAAGCGGCTGTACTCCATCCTTCACGCCGACGGAAGCGACACCATCCTCCCTTTTTTGACGGTGGACAGCATTGCGTTTTGCACGTTTGGCAACACCAAGCCCTTCCGCATCAAGGTGCGAAACGTCATCAACGACAACTACCTGTTCCTCTACATCAAACGCTGCGACGCGTCCCGGGTCTACGGCCTCGAATTGGAGCAACTGCTGTCTCCCAACCGCATCAACTTTCTCGTCCACGGCAACACCTTGATTGAAGAGCACATTGTCGGCATCCCCGGAGATGTATTCATCGAAGAGAAGCTGCCTTCCCTCCCCTTGCAGGACAAGCGCGCCCTGGCCAAGGAGTTTGTCAAATTCAACGAACGCTGCTTTTTGCGGCTCCTCGGGGACATGCGTTCGTACAATTACGTGGTGGTCATCACCCAAGATTTTGACCGCATCCAGTACCGCATTCGGGCCATTGATTTTGACCAACAGAGCTACGAGGGCAATGCCAAAGTCTATCAGCCCGAGCACCTTCCGGAAAACGCATCGCTGGCAGACATGACGGCCGAAGTCCTGCCCCAAGCGTCCATCCAGCAATACATCAAAGAGGAACGCGCGCTGCTCGCACGTCGGGCGGCAGGGGAGCGGGCGCGACTGAACGAATTGCTCCGCTGCATGAAGGCCGATCGCATTTCAGGGGAAGCCCATGTCGAAGCGTTGAAGAAGGAACTCTGGGGACTCACCGGCGACGTGAATTTCAAACGCGCAGGCAACATGGGCGAGGTGTTGGACGCCGCGCTCGACTTCATCCAACGCAACTTCAAAAGCGACACCCCCTTCGCCCAATAAGGCGCAGCCTTGCCCACCCCTACCTTGCACCCATGAACAAGAAAATCATGCTCCTCGGCTCAGGCGAACTGGGCAAAGAAGTGGTCATCGCCTTGCAGCGGCTCGGACAACACGTCATCGCCGTCGACGCCTACCCCGGCGCGCCCGCCATGCAGGTGGCCGACGAGCACGAAGTCATTTCCATGCTCGACGGAGAGGCCCTCGATGCGATTGTGGCCAAACACCAACCCGACCTCGTCGTCCCCGAGGTGGAGTCCATCCGCACCGAGCGATTCTACGACTACGAGAAGCAAGGCATTCAGGTGGTGCCGTCGGCCAAGGCGGCGCATTTCACCATGAATCGTCGGGCCATCCGCGACCTCGCTGCCCAAGACCTCAGCCTCAAGACCGCGCCGTACCGCTACGCCACCTCCCTTTCTGAGTTGCAGGACGGCGTGGCCGCGGTGGGCATGCCGTGCGTCGTCAAGCCGTTGATGTCCAGCTCGGGCAAAGGCCAAAGCGTCATCCGAACCGAAGCCGACATCGAGACCGCGTGGAACTACGCCCTCGAAGGCTCGCGCGGCGACCTCGCCGAGATCATCGTGGAGGCCTTCATCGACTTCGACTACGAAATCACCCTTCTGACCTTGACCCAAGACAGCGGCAACACCCTGTTCTGCGCGCCCATTGGCCACCGGCAAGAACGCGGAGACTATCAAGAAAGCTGGCAACCTGCGGTGATGGAGCCCGAGCTGTTGGCAACCGCGCAAGAGATGGCGGCGGCCGTGACCAAGGAACTGGGAGGCAGCGGGATTTGGGGTGTGGAGTTCTTCATCCAAAACCCACGAAACGGCCAACCCGGCACGGTGTACTTCTCGGAGCTTTCTCCCCGCCCGCACGACACGGGCATGGTGACGCTCGCCGGGACCCAGAACTTCTCTGAATTCGAGTTGCACGCCCGTGCCGTGCTCGGGCTGCCCGTGGCGTCGATCGACCACGTCCGCCCCGGGGCCAGCGCCGTGGTGTTGGCGCCGGAGTCGCTTGCCCCCCATGCCGGCAAAGCCCCCGTCATTCGAGGCCTCGCCGAGGCCGCTGCGGAACCGGCGAGCGACCTTCGGGTGTTTGGCAAGCCGACGGTCCGCCCTTACCGGCGCATGGCCGTGGCGGTCACGCACGGCGAACCTGGGGACGATGTGACGGTCCTCGTGGCCCGTGCCAAAGCCATTGCCGCGAAAATCACCGTCGGCGTCGGCGTCGGCGTCGGCGACTGATTCTGATCAACCGTACGCTTTGGCAATGCGGCCTTCAATGAAGGTGTGCAGCGGAAAAATGACCGTGGCAATCAGGAGGTTGATGCCGAGTTTGGCCAAAGGCTGACCGCCAGAAGCCGCCTCAATGGTGGGGTCCAAATACACCAGTGCAAATTCGAACAAGGTCAACACCGTGATGAACGACGCGGCCTTGATCACCAAGGTGGGCAGCGTCAGCTTCACGACCAGATTCAAGAGAAGCAGCAAAATCACAATCAAAAAAAGCCCCGCGGAGTACTGAAGAAAGTTCCTCGACTTGGCCTCCTCGCGCTCCTGCTCCACCCTCCGGCGCTCCTCCTTTTCCATCAAGCTGACCTCCTGCCTGGTCTCCGACAGGCTGATGGCTGGCACCCTTCTCATTTCTCTCAGGCTGTCTTCCACCATATGATACCTCTCCCTTAGAGACAAAGCCAATGCATAATCCCCCTGCGCTTTAGCACACTTGGAAGCACCCAACAACGACGCGGCATCGTCGCTGCTTTTGTCTAACGCCATGTTATAAAACTCGCCAGCTTCTTCGAATCTGTCTTGGGCGAAACTCACATCTCCTAGGAGCCTGACATTTTCATAAGTCGTTGATCCATTTTGCTTGCTGTATTCCCGTGCCACAGCCAGATAATGCAACGTGGAATCCAATCGACCCTGTTCAAGGCTCATCTCACACCTCCAATCGTGAGCGAGTTGAACGAAGTTGACAATGTCCAACTCCGAGGCGATTTCTTGGACGACATTCAAGTGATGGTGAGCCACATCAAACTCTTCCGTCTTTCTGTAGAGATACGCCAGATTGATGTTCATGACCGCCCTGAATTTTTGATTGCCATCCTCCGGCAAGCAATCAAGTGCTTTCTCCATGTATTCGATGGCAAGAGGATACTCCTCCCCGTACAGGTAAATCAATCCGCTGTTGTTGTACGCTCCTGCAAGCATGTTATCCTTCACCTCTCCCATTGTCGATTGCCCCCTGCGTAACTCGATAACACGGTAGTAGTGCTTAAGCGTTTTAGAAGGGTTTTGCTCAAAACTGTAAGCAATGCCTCCCAGGGTGTAATAACTGTCCACGAGCATCTCCACATCACCATGTTCATGGTGATATGGGAGGGCATCAACGAGGTATTCCTTCGCCTCGCGGTAATCTTCTCCAGTGCGTGATAACACCATTCCCAATTCAGTGCTTGCTTTGGCAACTCCCTGCTCATCCCGATTCGAGGTATAAATTCTCATGCCTTTCTCCATGAAGGAAATGGCCTTGTCGTGCTCATCGAGGTTGCTGTGCGCGAGGCCAACGCGCAACATGACCCGAGCGCGTTCCAATTCGCTTCCAAATTTTTTACTCAGCTTCAGGGCCTTTTCACACTCCTCCAATTGCTCATGATACAAGGCGCGGTTGGAATATTCATCCGCAAGCTCGAGGTGCACTTCAGCCAGGGCCATGCCAGGCTCCATGCCTGCAATCACCTGTTTCAGGCTGTCCAAACTCTCGGCGTGCGATGTGCTCACAATGCACATGAACGCGACGAACAACGCCCAGTTCGGGCGCCAAAAGAGGCTTTTCAAAATCAATGACATTCGGCTCGTAAGGGTTCTGCGCAACATACAACTTTCTCAAAAATCGCATTTATCCCCGGACCCCGACATGGGCTTCAGATTGGGGTTCTCTGGACACAGTTTCCATGAGAGGACTGCGCGTTGAGAGGCACAACCCTCATGATGAGGGGTATTGGTGGAGAACATGCCCCGTAAAGAGGGGGGAAATCTCAATTCCAAGTTATACTTTCGAGCGGCCGTTAACGCACGGCACGTCGCCCCCGTCGGACGTCCACCGGACACGTTCGATGTCGCGGGTCGCAAGACAACCACCACTTCCCTGCAATGAGCGCCTCGGACCACGTCAAGCCCATCTACCTCGGGCAGCAACCATACCAATCTCCCAACACCTCCTCCTCTGGCAAGGAGATCAATCTCGAAGGAGAGACTTACTACAAAATCAGCGCGGTCGACCGGATGCGCCCCTTCTTCATGAGCATTGTGAGCCACTCGGACCATTGGATGTTCATCGCGAGCAATGGAGGGCTGAGTGCCGGCCGGAAGAACAGCGACTTTGCGTTGTTCCCTTACTACACCGACGACAAGATTACCGAAGCTGCGGAGACCACGGGAAGCAAAACCATCGTGTTGGTCGACGCCGGGGAGCACCGGTTGCTTTGGCAGCCGTTCTCCGACCAAAACAAAGGCGTTTATCACATCGAGCGGAACCTTTACAAGAACGCCTTCGGCAACAAGGTCATTTTTGAGGAAGTGAACCACGACCTCGGGTTGACGTTCCAGTACAAGTGGGCCGCAAGCGAGCGCTACGGGTTTGTGCGCCACGCCAAGCTTTCCGCGGCAAAGGCCGCGAAAGTCAGCGTGTTGGACGGCATCCAAAACGTGTTGCCGTACGGCGTCCCAGAAGGGTTGCAACGCGGCAGCAGCAACTTGGTCGACGCCTACAAAAAGTGCGAACTGGAAGAAGGCAACCTCGGCATCTTCGCCTTGAGTGCCATCATCTCCGACAAAGCGGAGCCCAGCGAGGCGTTGAAGGCGAATGTGGTGTGGTCCATCGGATTGGACAACCCCAAGGTGCTTCTTTGCGCCAAGCAGCTCGCCGCCTTCCAAACAGGAAGAGCAGTGACAACCGAAACTGACATCAAGGCCGAGCGCGGCGCATACTTCGTGCAATCCGACTTCGACCTTGCTGCCGGCGAAACCAAGGACTGGATGTTCGCCACCAACCTGGGGCAATCCATTCGCAGCGTTGTCCAATTGAAGGAAGACCTTCGCAAACCTGAGGCACTCAAGCAGGAGGTGTTGCAGGACATCGACGAAGGCTCACAACGCCTCATCGAGTTGGTGGCCGCAAGCGACGGCCTCCAATTGACGGCCGACCGCCGACGCAACATCCGCCACTTCGCGAACACCATGTTCAACATCATGCGGGGCGGCATCTTTGACGAGAACTACACGATTGAACGCGC
>JBMZAL010000026.1:8763-11204 GCA_049611325.1 Flavobacteriales bacterium | reverse complement strand
ACGTGGGCCACGGCGTAGCCAAAACGCAGAAACAGAATGGCACCGAGAATGGTCGAGATGGCCGTCAAAAACACGGGCCACGTGCCCATGGTTTTGAGATTCGGTTGAGACATCATGAGGGAAAGTTACGCCCGCCAAAGGGTGGCTGGCGCGACGCAAGAAGGAGGTTATTCACGGACAGATGCCCAAGAAACGACCGCGTGCACAGGAAGGTGATCGCTGATGAAAACGTCCTTCTTGATGATCTCGTCCACGCAGGTCCACTCCGTTTTGAGGCCTTTCACGTAGATCGCATCGATTTTGGGCCCACCTGCCGATCCTTCAGGCGTGAAAGTCGTGTACGATGGGAAGGTCTTGCGACACCGCGCGCGAACCTCGTCGTAGGTGTCCACAAAACCGGCTTCCGCGAGCACACGGCGCCCTGGGGCATCCGCCTCTTCATTGAAATCACCGAGCACGGCTGTCGCGTCCATCTGGTGAATCGCATCGAGCGACGCAATCAGCCGTGCACTGCCTTCCCGTGCCTCTGCCGACACGTGGCTCCAGTGCGTGTTGTAGACCCTGACGCGGCGGCCAGTTTCGACTTGGTGGAACCACGCGACCGTCACGATGCGCGGCAAATCCGCCGACCACCCCACCGCACCAGGCGTTTTCCAATCGGAGGACAACCAGAGGGTTTCGTGATGAAGCAGCTCCCACTTGTCGTGGTTGTAGAAAAGGGGACACGCTTCTCCCCCGCCATCCGCGTCGCGGCCCTGACCGACATGGGACATCCAAGGCAGGCGGTCGGCGACGTCTTGGACTTGGTGAGGCAACGCTTCCTGGAGGCCGACGATGTCGTAGAAGCCGACGATTTGGGCCACCTCATCCCGGCGCTCGGTCCACTTCAAGGGGTCCGAAGGATTGTCGTAGCGGACGTTGAACGTGGCCAGCGTCCACTCCCCTTCCCTCACTTGGGCTGAGGCCCAAGCCGAACCACTGCAGGTCACAATCACGCACATCCAACGAATCCAATGCTGCATGCAACGAAGGTACTGAAGTCCCGAGGTGAACTGCACTGCCTTGGTCGCCTCGCCACGTACCTTTGCGCGCATGGGAGGACATCGTCGCGTCAAACGCACATTTCACAAAGGCCAAGAGCTTCGGTTGACCATCGAAGACATGGCTTTTGGCGGCAAAGGCATCGCCCGTGTTGAGACGGAAAAAGGCCCTTTCGTGGTGTTTGTCCAAAACGCATTCCCCGGCCAAGTGGTGGACGCCCAGGTGGCCAAGTGCAAAGCGCGTCATGCCGAATGTCGCCTCCTGCGGGTCGTGGAGCCCGCAGACTTCGAAGTGGACCTCCCGTACCAGCCCATTCCTGGTGCCCCTTACGCCACGGTGCCCATGGAGAAGCAGCACGAATGGAAGGCGCGCACGGCCTTGGACCTCTACCGGAAGATTGGCGAAGTGGAAGACCTCGACACCCTGTACCAAGGGTTCGTGCCATCGCCTTTGGATTGGCACTACCGGAACAAAATGGAGTACAGCTTCTCTGAGATCCGACACGACCTTGAGACAGACGAGAAAGTGGACGACTTCGGATTGGGGTTCAAGCACCGCGGAACGTGGTGGGCCGTTGAAAACCTCGATGCCGACAGCGGTCTCTTCGACAAACTTGTGGAATCCACATTGCACAAAGTCCGCGAATGGTGCGAAGCCACCGGATTGCCTGCATGGCACCCTCCCAAACGCGAGGGCTTTTTCCGCTTCCTGGTGGTGCGCAAGAGTTATGCGAACGACGGATTGCTCGTCAACCTCGTGACCACCTCAGATGCGCCCCTGGATACAGAAGGCTTCGTGGATTGCATTCGGGGGCTGTGGGGCGATCGCGTCAAGGGCATCTTGCACACCCTCAACGACGACAAAGGAGAACGCGTTGAGGCGCGCGAGGGAGCGTCGCGTGTGATTTGGGGCGACAGCACGGTGACGGAGGTGTTGCACGGATTGTCGTTTGGCATCAGCATGGGGTCGTTCTTTCAAACCAACCCAAAGTCCGCGGAACGCCTTTATTCTGAGGTGCTTGCCCTCGCCCTTGAAGGCGTGGAGAACCGGCCTCAGGACGTCATCATGGACTTGTTCTGCGGCACAGGCACCATTGGACAACTCGTGGCCAAACACGCCAACACGCCCGTGGTGGGTGTGGACATTGTCCCCAGCGCCATCGAGGACGCACGTGACGCGGCCAAGCGCAACGGCTTGACCGACGTCGCGTTTGTCGCCGCCGATGCAGGAAAATTTCTGCTCGAAAACCCGGAGTATCAGGGAAAAATTCACACGGTAATTCTCGACCCACCACGGGCTGGAATCTCGCCCAAAACCCTGCGCAAAGTCATGAGACTTGGCGCACAGAGACTGGTGTACGTCAGCTGCAACCCTGCCACCCAAGCACGGGACTTGGTGGT
>JBMZAL010000026.1:0-8664 GCA_049611325.1 Flavobacteriales bacterium | reverse complement strand
CTTGCGGGCGCAAGGCTACGCGCTCAAGTCGCTCAAGCTGGTCGACCAATTTCCACACACCGCTCATGTCGAAGCCGTCGCCTTGATTGAGAAAATCCCGGGATTTCAACCGAACTTAGAAGCATGAGCACACTCCGAGACTTGGTGATGCCCCATGAGACGGTGGTCCGCAAGCTGGACCGCATGGCACGTGAAATGTTGGAAATCCACTACGCGGAAGACGCGTTGGTGTTGATTGGTGTCGACGGACAGGGGCTGGCCGTGCGTGAAGCTCTGGCCCGCAGGTTGCGTGAATTGTCCTCCATCGATGTGATTGAGGGCAGCATGTCCATGCACAAGGACGCCCCGCTCGACCATCCTTTTTCCTGTGACGTCAATGCCGAACAACTCGAAGGACGCATTGTCTTTTTGATCGACGATGTTCTCAATTCGGGCCGTACCCTCATCCACGGAGTGCAGCACCTGCTCCAAGGACGTCCGCGTGAAGTGCACACCGCTGTCCTGGTCGACCGCAAACACCGTTCGTTCCCAATTCGGGCAGATTTCTGTGGTTTGACGCTCAGCACACAGCTGAACGAACACATTGCCGTGGACCTGAGCGACACGAATTGTGCCACCGTGCACGTCGAGCGTCCGCAAGCCTCCTGAAGGCCTACCCTTCCAAGCGCCACTGGATTCCCGCGAGGGCCTCGTCAATGGCCTCGGTGGTCTCCAAGGTTTGACGCCAAGTCACGTGGGCTGAACCGTAGCACGCTGCGCGTGTCAACATCATGCGCTCCACCGTCAGCTGCAGGTCTATCCCTTGCTTGTTGTGAATCAATGGGCGGTGTTCCTGTCCCTGCTTGAGGCGCTCCAAGAGCACGTCCATGGGCGGTTGCAGCGCCACCACGAGGGACCGCCTGCGCATCCACTCCATGGCGCCTTGCGCACACGGCGTTCCGCCACCTGTCGCCAAAACAATGGGGGCGTTGGGGCGAAGGGCTTCGGACAAGGCATCCTGTTCCGCTTCCCGAAACGCCGATTCCCCCAAGGTGTCGAACACCTCCCGGACCGGCATTCCCAACCTCTTTTCTACCTCCACGTCTGTGTCGACAAAGGGCCTGCCAAGACGTTCGGCGAGCTTCTTTCCCACGGTGGATTTTCCAGAACCCATGAAACCGATGAGGGACAGGTGTGTGTGCGTTTGGCTCAAAATGACAAAATCATTTGACGTTGACCGCAAAAAGGTCGTGCCCTTCCAACGAACCCACAAGTCGATCGCCCGATTGAACTGCGGCGACGCCTGCAGGGGTGCCGGTGAACAGCAGGTCTCCGACTTTCAGTGTCATGAATTTGGACACCTCCGCAATGAGGCGATTGACCGAAAACAGCATGTCTTTGGTTTGGCCCTCCTGAATGACGTTTCCATGGTTGGTCAAGGTGAAAGACAGGCCTTGGATGTCCTTGCCCAACTGCGCGAGGGACATGAACTGGCCGATCACCGCAGAACCATCAAACGCCTTGGCACGCTCCCAGGGATGCCCCTTGTCCTTCAAGCGCGTTTGGACGTCCCGCGCGGTCAAGTCCAAACCCAAACTCACCTCGGAATAGTAACGCGGCGCGTGCGCTTCCGAAATGGTTTTGCCCAGTCGATCGATTTTGACGACCAACTCCACCTCGTGGTGCACTTCTTGGGTCCATTCCGGGATGTAGAATGGATGCTTGTGGCTGAGGATTGCGCTTTGGGGTTTGAGAAAAACCACGGGCTCAGACGGCACTTGGTTGCCGAGTTCACGGGCGTGGTCGGCGTAGTTTCGGCCAATGCAGATGATTTTCATGGGATCGCAGATGAATCAGTCGTTCACAAAGAACGCCACCTCCACCCGTCTGTCCAAAGCGCCACGATTTGAAGCGCGCTCTTCCCCAAAATAGTTCAGCACCACACGCGTGGACAGCACGCCGCTTTCCAACAAATGCCGCTGGACGGCCTGTGCACGCTTCTTCGACAAGGCCAAATTGGCCGCCCGGTCGCCTGTGAGGTCGGCATGTCCCGTACAGACGACCCGCAACTGTGGGTACATGCCGAGGTACTCCATCACCTCGTTCAATTGCAGTTGCGCAGTCAAGGTCAAGCGGGCACTTCCCTCGTAGAACTGCACGTCAAAAGAAGCCGGCAGTTGCAAGGACGCCAACACCGGATCGCTGGCCGGTGAAGGACGGTTTGGATTCCACGACTGCGCCGCCACCTCACGTGGGTCGAAGGACGGGGCCGAATTGCCGCGCTCCAACGCCTGAATGCGCGCCTCTTGGGCTTCGACAAGCGACAAGATTCGATGCATCATGTCCTGCATGGACTGCCATTCGGACGCATTCGCGCCGGCAGGCCCCGAATCCCCACCCTGCTCGGGCCAGGTGCTTTCGTCTTCGCGGTCCAACAGCGACATGGTTTCCAAATTGAAGTTGAGCTCAATCGGTTCAAGCGGCACATTCTCATCGGGGTTGGTCCACCGCGACAACTCCTCTACGGGCAAGCTTTGCTCGACGGTGCCGATTTTTTGGAGCAGACCACGGTTGACGTAGCGTCCAAGCTCCACCCCGCATTGCAGCAGAATTTCTTGCACGCGCTGCTCGATGAGTACATAAGTGCGCTCCTCAAAACTCCGCGTTCCCGATCCTCGCATGCGTTCCACATCCCGCATGTCCAACTCCTCGAAATCCACAAGGAGCATGGCGACTTCCTCAGAAAATCCCTTGAAGTCTTCTTGACCAGCAAAGGCGCGTATGCGCATCAAATCTCGAACGATCCGCTCCATGTCCTTGCCCACATTGCGCACGGAAGACGACCAGCCAATGTCGTTGTCCTCCACACGCATCTCCCCCCTCAAGTACACGCCAATGGCATCGATCGCCAAGCCACGCAATTGTTCAAGTTCCGGATCAGGCGCCGTGCTGTAGTAGTTCACCACAAGGGTCCCCTCTTGGCTTCCCGTCTTGACCGCTCCCTCTTGGGCATGCCCCAAACCGGCGACGCCGGCGAGCATCAAGCACACCAGCATGCGCTGCGCACGCCGAAGCGTGCCCCGCGTTTGGTCAAGGGCGATCATACACAAATTTCGGAAAATTTATGTAAATCACTTTCCTTCCCTCCGCAACACCGTACGAATGGTGAAAAGCAGGATCTTCAAATCGAGCACCAACGAGATGTTTTCGAGGTACATGATGTCGTAGCGGAGACGCTGCCTCATCTGGTTCACATTCTCCGCGTAGCCATACTTGACCTGGCCCCATGACGTGATGCCGGGGCGGACTTGTTGAAGCCGCAGAAAGTGGGGACTGTGCTGGATGATTTGGTCTGCAAAAAAGGCGCGCTCGGGACGGGGTCCGACCAGGGACATCTCCCCTTTCAGCACGTTCCAAAACTGGGGCAATTCGTCGAGGCGCGTTTGGCGCAAACGCTTGCCTACTGGGGTGATGCGAGGGTCCTCATCCGAACTCAGCTGGGGCCGCGACCCCTCCGCATCCTGCACCATCGTTCTGAACTTGATGATGTGAAACGGCTTCCCATGCAATCCGAGGCGTTCCTGGCGGTAGAACACAGGCCCCATGGAACCGCGTTTGATCGACAAGGCCACAAGCAACAGGACCGGAGAGAGCAAGACGAGCGCCACCGCGCTGCCCACGATGTCCACAAAGCGCTTCAGGGCCTTCATGCCCGGCCCCAAACCCGTGCGGCTCAGGTTGACAAGCGGAACCCCAAACAAATTGGTCGAACGCACCGTGCCAGCCATGTAATCGAGGGCCCCAGGCACCACAAGCAATTCCACGCCCTTTCCTTCCAACACCGCAACCCACCCCAGCATGGCCTCTCGCTTGGACACCGTGGTGGTGATCACGGCTCGATCCAAAGCGTGCTCGTCCAGCCAACGCCCCAACTTGCCGAGGTCGGCCTCCAATTCCGCTTCGCTCATGCTGGCCAGCACCTCCCAGCCCGCATGTCCTGGCGTCTCCTGCAGTTCTTTGAGAAAATGCGCATTGTCCTCCTTCCTCCCCACCAAAATCGTGGTGAATGCCCACGCGCCAGACTGCACGTGTCCCACCACCTTCGACGTCCATAACCAGCGCCCCAACAGCGTCAGCCCCATGTGACTTCCCAACCACACTCCGAGGGTTTGGTAATGGTCCACGTGGGTTTTCGTGACGTCATCAAGCAGCAAGGCCAAAAACAGCACCACCCCACCCATGGCACTGGCGCGGATGACCTGCCGCAACTCGAGGCCACGATGGCGCCGACGAACATCGGCGTACATGCCCATGAGGGCATACACCGACCACCAAAACAGCGGCACCAACACCATGGCCAGCCAGAAGTTCTTGTCGGGCGTGGTGTCGATGTCCATGCCAAACCTTCGGGGCTCGATGACCGTTTTGCGGAACAAGAACAACGTCGCCCATGCCAAGGCCGCGGCGACTCCGTCCGTCAGCAGGTAGCGCCACCACCACCCACTCCAGGGAGGGCGCACAGACGCTTTGGGTGCCGCGACTTCAATCGTCAAAGTGCACGAATTTGAAGTTGTCAATCCAAATGTTGCCTTCGGTGCCATCCGCAGGGATGCTCGCGTTCAGGCCAATTTCAAAAGAGCCCGCATCGGGCATCGACGACAAGGCTGGATACAAGTCGAGGTAAATCTTGTTCCATTCGCACCCCTCCGCGTCGCAGGTGGGATTCAACACCAAGATGGGCAACCGGCCAGCCTGACTGCCGCCAAACACCTCCAACCCCACGACAAATCCCACGTCGCACTTGTAGTGGAATTCGAGGTAAACCGGACGGTCGCGCGGAAGGTCATAGAACTGCTCGTGGGTGGCGGCGTTCAGCTGCGTGTGGGTGCTGTCCATCCGGATGTACCCCGAGCCATTGCCTTCGAAAACGTTGGCGGGATCGAGGATGCGTTGCACCTCCACGTTGCTGTTGCTGCTCTCCAAAAACCGGTTGGCCGACTCGAAATCTTCAGCCAAGATGACCTTGGTTTCCAAGGCATCCGTGCTGACGTATCCCCCACCAAACGCGTGGTCCAGTTCCGTCTCCGGATCGCCATCGATGTCCACCCGGTTGACCTCATAAAACGGATACGTTCTTCTCGTCGCGGAAATCCCGTTGGCGCGGATGCCCGGGACGAGCGTGAGGGTTTGGGGTTCGCCTGCAGGCAACGCCACGGTCGCGGGCAACGGGTAGACCCCCACCACATCGGTGGCACTGTAGACCCACACCTCCTCCACTTTGTGCGCGGAGGTGCCCTGGGCTGGCGTGGTCACCAAATCGTATTCACTGATGCGCAACACTTCCGGCGCGCCCAAATCCCAGTCCTCCGGGCGGCACCCTGACCAAGACAAGACCAACAGGCACACCCACAGTGGTCCTGTGCCTCTCCAAGATCGTTGCAATGACATGCGCCTCATCAATGCACGAAGGTACACCCGCTCAGGCGCATCGCACGCACCTCGTCGCGCCGGGCATCAGCATCAATCGGCCGGGAGGAATGTCGTCGCCGCACGCCATGCATTTGCCGTACTTCTCGTCCCGCATCCGCGTCATGGCCTTGTCCAGTTGGGCGAGCTCCTTTTCAAGCTGCCGCAACGCCGCCTCGTTCACGCTTCGGTTGTTGATGGCGTCCATCCGACTCACCCGACCGATGGCATCGTTGGGCGGAATGGGCTTGGTCAGCTCGCGGTACTCCGCGATGCGCTCCACGAGGTCCTCGCGCTTGCGTTCGGCGCGGGCTTGGATTTGGGCCTTTTCCTCGGACGTCATGCACTCAAGATACGCTGTGGACAGCGCGGGGACAACTCTCCCTTGCCCTCCCCTTCAAATCCACATTCGCCTGCCTACTTTTGCGGCACAATTCTCAAACCTCCCCGCCATGAAGTTTTTCATCGACACCGCCAACCTCGACCAAATCCGTGAAGCCCAAGCCTTGGGCATTTTGGACGGCGTGACCACCAACCCTTCGCTCATGGCGAAAGAAGGCATCGCGGGAGACGACGCAGTGAAAGCCCACTACAAGGCCATCTGCGAGATTGTGGACGGCGACGTGAGCGCGGAGGTGATTTCCACCGACTTCGAAGGCATGGTGCGTGAAGGCGAAGCCCTTGCAGCCCTTCACGAGAACATCGTGGTCAAGGTGCCCATGATTCCCGAAGGCATCAAGGCCATCAGCCACTTCACTGAAAACGGCATCCGCACCAACTGCACGTTGATTTTCTCTCCAGGTCAAGCGTTGATTGCGGCCAAGGCAGGCGCATCCTACGTCAGCCCATTCATCGGACGCCTCGACGACATCAGCTCAGATGGCATGGATCTCATCGAGGACATCCGCAACATCTTCGACAACTACGACTTTGGAACGGAGATTCTCGCAGCCAGCGTGCGCGGCCCCATGCACGTCATTGAGTGCGCCAAGCTTGGTGCCGATGTGATGACCGGTCCTTTGAGCGCCATCGAGGGCTTGATGAAGCACCCTTTGACGGACATCGGCTTGGCCAAGTTCCTCGCGGACCACGCCAAGTCCAACGGCTGATTCAACACGCCGCCGCAAGGCATCCCCATGGCCCATTTGGTCAAACTCCACGACGAACACCCGGATCCGCGAAAGATCCAGGAAGTGGTTCGGGCGTTGGACAACAATGGGCTCATTGTCTGCCCCACAGACACGGTGTACAGCTTTGCCGCCAAGTTGGGAAGCCCCAAGGGATTTGACCGGCTCGCAAGGGCCAAAGGCGTCAAACCGGAAAAGGCACAATTTTCCCTGCTCTGCGCAGATTTGAGCGACCTGAGTCGGTACGCAACCCACATCAGCAACCCGCTTTTCAAAATGATGAAGCGGGCGTTGCCAGGTCCTTACACCTTTGTGTTGCCTGCAAGCGGCGAAGTGCCCAAACTGTACAAAGGCAAGAAGAAGACCATTGGCATCCGCGTGCCCGACCATCCCGTCGCCCAGCATGTCCTGCGCGAATTGGGAAGCCCACTCATCGTGAGCAGTGTGCACGACGAGGACGCCATGCGTGAATACACGACCGACCCCGAGTTGATCTTGGAGCGGCACAGCCACCTCGTCGACTTGGTCGTGGATGGGGGCATGGGCAAGTTGGAAGCGTCAACGGTCTTGGATTGCACGGGGTCGGAGCCCGAAGTTCTTCGCGAAGGGCTCGGTCCGGTGGACGACCTCTTCTGACTTCAGAAATTCCTCTGGCTCAGTCGCGTGCGCGTGCTTCGAGCATGGGCACGAAGGCCGCGTATCCGTGGTCTTTCTTGGTGAATTCGCGCTCGCTAATGCGGTCAATGGTCCACATGCGCTGGGTGTCGCCATCCCCCACCGGGATGACCATTCGTCCTCCCACTTTGAGCTGACCAAGCAGCGCTTGGGGCACGTCTGGGGCGCCGCACGTGATGATGATGCCGTCGAACGGCGCAAAGACCGGCTTGCCTTTGTAGCCGTCGCCGTAGTACAGCGAGGGCTTCCACCCCATGGCCTTCAACAACGGACCCGCCGTGTCGAACAGCGCCTTCTGGCGTTCGATGCTGTGCACCTTCAATCCCAGCGCACAAAGCACCGCGCATTGGTACCCGCTGCCCGTGCCAATCTCCAGCACGTTGGCCCCAGGAGCAGCGCCGAGCAACTCGCTTTGTTTGGCGACGGTGTGGGGCTGGCTGATGGTTTGGCCTGCGGCAATGGGGAACGCCTTGTTGCTGTACGCGAATTGGGAAAACGCACTGTCCAAGAAGTAGTGCCTTGGGACCCGGTCGATGGCGTCAAGCACCGCTTCATCGCGGATGCCCATCGTCCGAAGTTCCTCCAGCAGCTTGCGCCGCTGTCCTTTGTGCATGTACGTGTCCTCCGGGAGTTGCATGACGACCAAACTACATCGCGCGGAAGGGCCAAATGTGCATGACCTGTGAGCAATTTTCACATCGTCATGGTGAACAGCGTTTCGCCGCCCATGTAGCTTCGCACCATGGTCAAACATTGGTTCAATTGCAAGGTCAGCTCACGCTCCCTGGACAGCGAAGGCGCGGAAGTCAAGAAAGTGGAACAGTTTGTGCTCGACGCATACACGTATACCGAGGCGGAGACGCGGATGACACAGATTTGCGAGTACGAAGGCATCCGTCCTTTTGAGATCACCCAACTGACCAAAACCAACCTGATCGAGGTCATTCGCTACCCTGAATGCGACAAGTGGTTTCGGGTCAAAGTCGCCATGACCACCTTCGATGCCGACAGGGGCAACGAGAAGGAAAGCAACCAGCACATTTTGCTCAGCGCCACAGATGTTCGTGACGCGTACGACAAGGTCTCGCAACACATGAACCAACTGGGCGTGGGCTACGTCATCCCCTCCATTGCCTTCCAAAAAATCATCGAAGTCTTCCCGCAAGACGAGTGGCAGGTGGTCGACGGCCAGGAGCAACCCAAAGACGCCAGTCAAGCGCCCGTCGGTGCCGACACCGAAGAGGCCCCTTTCGAAGCCGACGCGGTCTAACTCAACACATCCAGCTCCACGCGCTGTCGTAGGCCTCCATCTCTTGCGCGTGTTCAAGGAGCCACCCCAAGTACGGATCTGAACTGAGCGTGGCGCTGTCTCCCACGAGCATGCACGCATGTTTCGCGCGGGTTTGGGCGACGTGAA
>JBMZAL010000025.1:0-11210 GCA_049611325.1 Flavobacteriales bacterium | reverse complement strand
CCACGGGTTTGTGGTAGGCGATGACAATGCGCTCTTGGTCGCTGGTGGCCACTTCCACCCCGTCCACGGCCACGCGATCGCCAGGCTGTACGCGGGTACCCAGTTCAGGGACCACGCCATTGATGGTGATTCGTCCCTGCTCCAACAAAGCATCCGCTGCCCGGCGCGAGCAATGGCCAACTTCACTGAGGTACTTGTTGATTCGGGTTCCTTGGGGTGCTGCGTCGCTCATGGATGCCAAAGGTCGTGAATGCCCCCTGTTGCTGCAATGGAACACTTACCTTCACCCTGTGAATCTTTCAGGCGCCCAATCCTCACCCTTTCACCTGGATCCCATTTCGCCATTTGCAGGCGTGAAAGGCATGGCGCAATTGAAAAAAGAAGCCCGGGCCTTCTTGGACGCCATGGCCGCTGACTCGGTGGCCAGCACTTGGGTGCCGGACCTCGCCTTGCGTTGGAGACAGATTGAATCTGAAATTGAGGAAAAAGGAACTTACACACACAGCAAGAGAGAGTTGCAATTTGGCGCAAAGCTCGCCTGGAGGAATTCCAACCGATGCATTGGACGGCACTTTTGGCGCACACTCCAAGTGCATGACGCACGGAATTGTGAGACCGCTGAAGAGGCCTACGCCCATTTGGAGCGCCATGTCAACACCGCATTCAACGGAGGAAAGATCACCAATGTCATCACCATCTTTCCTCAAGCGCAGAGCAGTGAGGATGTGCCCTGGCGCATGGCCAACCACCAACTGGTTCGGTATGCCGGATTCGCCCAGCCCGATGGAACGGTGTTGGGCGACCCCGACAGCGTGGACTTCACCAGCTATTGCCTCAAGCAAGGTTGGGACGCACCAAAGACGCCTTGGACGCCCCTTCCTTGGGTCATGGTCCAACACGGCAAGGCTCTGCCCCCGCGGGATGTCTTCAAAAATGGCGCGCTTCTGCCCCACGAAGTCATCATCTCCCACCCCGATTTTCCGGCCACGCAGGATTTGGGCTTGAGGTGGTACGCCGTTCCGATTCTGGCCGACATGGCCTTGAAGATTGGCGGGGTGGTCTATCCTTTTGCCCCCTTCAACGGCCACTACCTCGGCACGGAAATCGCCGCCCGCAATTTGACGGACCCGGACAGGTACAACGTGCTTGAGCCGTGGGCGCAAGCATGCGGAATCTCCACCACGGCCAAGCGGGCGCTGTGGCAGGACGAGGCCCTGGTGCGGCTGAATCAGGCGCTGCTCGCGAGTTTTGACAATGCCGGTGTCACCGTGGGCGACCACCACGAACTCGGGAGGGCGTTTGAGCAATGGTGTCAGGCTGAGCAGCGTCAAGGCCACGAGGTGCCCGGCGATTGGTCCTGGTTGACACCGCCGATGTCCGGCAGTTTGACCCCCCAATACCACAGGCATTTCTCCAACGGGGTCATCACCCACACCAACTACTTCTACCAGGCGCCTCCGAGTGTGAGCGGCATGACCTTCACCTCCAAGGCCAAGGAAACCCACCGACTTTTGGCGCCGGACGCCTTTGAAGACGAGGATGTGCCGAAACGCTGTCCCTTTTCTTCGCTCAGCAAAACCTTTCAATCTCTCTGGAAATGAACAGCCACGAAATCGATTACACCATTTACGGCGACGACTTGCAGGCCGTTGAAATTGAACTGGATCCCCAAGAAACGGTGGTGGCGGAAGCCGGGGCCATGAACTGGATGGAGTCGGACATCGCGTTTGAAGCGCGGATGGGCGACGGAACGGCGGCCAGCTCAGGCATTTTGGGTGGACTGATGTCCATGGGAAAGCGTGTGCTGACAGGCGAATCGTTGTTCATGACCCACTTCACCAACCAAGGTGTGGTCAAGCGTCGAGTGGCCTTCTCCTCCCCCTATCCCGGCAAGATCATGCCGGTGGATTTGGCGAAGCGCGGGGGCACACTCATGTGCCAAAAGGACGCGTTCCTCTGCGCGGCCAAAGGCACCAAAGTGTCCATTGCCTTCACCAAGCGCATTGGCGCCGGCTTCTTTGGTGGCGAAGGCTTCATCCTTCAAAAACTGGAAGGAGACGGCCTGGCCTTCTTGCACGCGGGCGGCACCGTGGTGGAACGTCATCTGAACAACGAGACCCTTCGGGTGGACACAGGCTGCATTGTCGGGTTCACTCCGGGCATTGACTACGCCATTGAGGCGGCGGGAGGATTGAAATCCATGTTCTTCGGCGGTGAAGGACTGTTTCTCGCCACCCTGCGCGGCACGGGAACGGTGTACCTCCAAACCCTGCCCTTCAGCCGCTTGGCCGACCGTGTCATTCGACATGCGCCCGCGTTGCGGGGTTCATCGAAAGGCGAAGGATCCGTCTTAGGCTCCTTGGGACGCATGGTGGACGGAGACGGATTCTGACCTCGAGGTCCTCAGTCGGCGAACACCACGGTTTTCTTGCCGTGGATGAACACGCGGTCTTCCAAGTGAAGCCGCAGCCCCCTTCCGAGCGCCTCGCGCTCGCACATTCGGCCTTTGCGTCGCAAATCTGTTGGCGTGTCCGTGTGTGACACCCGGACGACTTCTTGCTCGATGATGGGCCCCTCATCCAAGTCGGCGGTCACGTAGTGGCAAGTCGCCCCAATGAGCTTTACTCCGCGTTCAAAAGCTTGGTCGTACGGCCGGGCACCAATGAAACTGGGCAGGAAGCTGTGATGAATATTGATAATGCGGCCTGGATGCTTGTCGATCAACTCAGGGGGAATGATCTGCATGAATCGGGCCAGCACGGTCAAGGATACCCCGTGTTCGACCAGCAAGGCATCGACTTCCTTGAACGCCTCGGCTTTCGACTGTCCTTTGAAATCCACGTGATGGAATGGCACGTGGTACCACCCGGCATATTCCCCCATTTCTGGGTGGTTGGCAATGACACAAGCAATGTCGCAAGGCAACTCCCCGCTTCGCCACCTCTGCAACACATCCACAAGGCAGTGGCTCGCCTTGGTGGCCAACAGCGCCACACGGGGTTTGTCGGCGAGCGAGGAAATGCGCATTTCCAGTTGCAGCTCACGCTTCAAGTCGGCCAAACCATGCTCGAGGTGTTTCTGCGGCCAACGTAAAGCTTGGGAAGTGGTCTCGTCTTGGGTCACTTCGTACCTCATGAAAAAGTGACCGGACACTTCATCCGAGTGCTGCTGCGCCTCGAGGATGGTGGCGCCCAATTCGGCCAAACACGCACTCACCTTGGCCACCACCCCACGCTTGTCCGGACAGGACAGCGCAATGCGCCAACTTTCTCTTTGCCCCTTTTCCATGATACTGAAGATAACCATGGATTTTGGTTTCTGCCAATGGGATGTTTTGGTGCGCTTCTCTCCCCTTGCCTACATTCGCGCCCAAATTTCTCAGAGAATGAAAAAAGCAATTTTCCTCCTCGGCTTCGTGGCCGCCGCTGCAGCCTTCACGGGTTGTGAACAGCCACTCGAATGTGAAGAAGGCAACAAGGCCACCCTCACTGTCTACAACTACACTGCCTGCACACCCACCATCGAAGTGGATGGTGACGTCGTTCCCGGCGGAGAAGACTTGAACGCCACGTTCCTCGTGGACGTCCCCGGTGATTCTGTCGTCATTGAATTGGACGAAGGCACCTACAACGTTTCTGCCGAGCTCTCTTTCATCACCCTCTGCACGGAGCGTGACACCACGATCGAGACCATGTGCGGTGGCAACTACACCTGGAACTTCTACTGAGCCACTGGCTTCAGTTCATGAAAAAGGCGCCTCGCGGCGCCTTTTTTTATGCCCCAACGTCAGGGATCACTGTCCGAGCACCTGAAGCTGGGCGCTTCGCACCGTGCCCGTAGACGTGCGGAGTTGATAGACGTACGTCCCTGCAGTCAAGCCGTCCACTGAAAAAGACTCGAGGTGCCTGCCTGCGGGGCGGCTTGACGCCGTGAGCCACGACTGCACTTGTCGTCCCTGAAGGTCGTAGAGCGACAAGGTCACCTCGGCCGCTTGCCGCAGGTGGAAGCCCACTTTGACCTCTCCTTGGGCCACGGGGTTGGGCCACGCAGGGAACAGGTTGTCGTGCTGGTACACGATCATGGTGTTTTGGTCTGGGGTGGAAAGGACAATGTCTTCATCCCCCTCTTCGTAAGGCACCCCTTGCAAAAAGAGGACAAACATCTCCTCCGTGGTGAAGTCCCCCCACCACATGGTTTCGGGCGGATCATTGGGGTTAAATGGATTGTCAGCCGTGTTGTCGTAAGTGCTGTACGCTTCCAAAATGTAGCCCGCAGGCAAGTGCACCATTTGGGGGTAGGTGAAAATCCCCTGCCAATTGAAATCCCAGTCTGGGATGGAAATCAGCGGGATGGTGTCTTGGGCGTCCTGAGACCGGGCAAACACCTCCCACGCTTTGCCCAGCAAGTGGCAGTGGGGTGTGATGCTGATGACGCTCATGTCTTCGGGGATGGGCATGGATCCGTGAAACGTGGTAACCTGGTTGGGCGGGATGATGAACGAACCCCAACCGCCATCGAGGTGCGCCGGATTCATGATGTACGTTTCCACCTCGCGCTGGATCGGTTCTTGGGCGAAGAAGAGGTTGATCTCGGTTTGGTCCACCTGCTCCACGGCAGAGGGGCCGTAGTGCATTTGGAGCAACAGATGGCTCCCAGGTTCGGCGACGTGGCCGATGGTGGGCGGAAATTCGAGCGGCGGCGTGCCAGGCACCCATCCGCCAAACAAGAATTGCTCCACATCCACGCCGTAATCCCCGAAGCTCTCGTAGCCCGGGTTGGGATCGGCGGCGTCCATGGACTGGGCCTGGGCAATCACAGAGGGATTGTCCGTGTACCCAATCAAGGCATGATGGTCGACCGCACTGTTGCCAGGACGGATTTCCACAGCAGCAATCTCGGTGGGTTCCGTGAATCCTGTCGGAATGACAAAGACCTGATACTGGTCTTGCATGTTGCCCACATGCGTGAAGGGCTCTGGCATGCTCAACACGAGGTCAGGCTCGCCGATTTGGCTTCCTTCAGGGAAATCGGGCAACCCTGGATTGTTGGCGGGATCCCCTTCGGGCATTCCCTGCCCAACCCATGCGCTGATCAACGCCTTTTGGTCGTCGGTCAAAAAACGCTCGCCACGCAGGGAGCTGTAGTTGTGATCCGGAGTCCACGGGGGCATGTAGTTCGTCTGCGTGACGTACTCGATGAAGGTGCCAAACGCCGCCACCTCTTCGTACGTGGTGAAGGGCATGGGGGCGATTTCGCCCTCCCGATGGCACTCCGTACACTGGGTGTAAATGAGCGGGGCGATGTCTTCGTGAAACGTGACCGTCTGTGCCTGAAGGCGCGGCGCGGCAGCCAAGCCCAGGGCTGCGATTACAAAGGTCTGTCGCATCATGTTCATGATTGGAAGGTACCCCAGAATGAAACGCGGTTCAACTTTTGGCCAGCCGTGCGTGTTCTGCAACCCATCTTTGCAACCATGAGACTTGCCTTCCCTTGCTTTGCCTTTGTGGTCGCCACCTTGTGCTTCCCTTCCCTCTTGACGGCTCAAACGCCGGATGCCCGAGGGTACATCGTTCAAGTGGGCGACACCGTTCCGAGCTTTTCGTTGACGGATGTGAACGGCCAAACGTACACCGACCAATCCTTGCTTGGCCAAAGCTACATTCTGCAGTTCACCGCGTCGTGGTGCAGCGTGTGCCGAAAAGAAATGCCGCATCTCGAAGCTGAAGTGTGGCAACCCTTTCGCGACCGCAACTTCACGTTGTTGGGGGTCGACTTGGATGAACCACAGGACAAAGTGGCCGCGTTTGCCACGCAAATGGGCGTCTCTTACCCCATGTGCCCCGACGGCAACGGGACGGTCTTCTACAGCATTGCCGCCCCAAAGTCAGGCGTGACCCGAAATGTTGTGGTGAATTCTGACGGCCGCATTGCCATGCTTACACGGCTGTTTGACGAAGAGGAATTTGCACGCATGGTGACGTTGGTGGACCGGTTGACGTCCACCCCGTAACGGCTTCTGCCCCTGTTCAGCCGCGCGTCCAACCTGCCCATTCAATCTCAGGGCGACGAAGCACTTGATAGGTGGTGTTGAACAACGCCACAACGGCATGCCCAGCCCAAGCGAGGAAGACACTTTCCGTTTGAACGGTGATCCAACAAATCAACACACCTGCAGGCAAACAGGCCAATGTCTCGCCCATGCCTTTGTGGAAATGCATGACCGTGTAAAGCATGGTGCTGATGCCAACAGCCGGCCACACGCCCAACATTGCCGCCAGTGGGAACAGCAAGTAGCCGCGGAACATGACCTCATACCCTGCCAAATAACACGTCCAGCCTAGGGCACTCCATCCCAAGGTGGATACGGACCACACCTTGGCCTCCATTTGGGGATAGTTTTTGGCTGCCTCCTTTTCTCCGAGCACGGTCATGACGAGGGCGCCTGCGATGAGGGCAGTCCAGGCGAGCATCACATGGGTCGGCCATTGACTTGGCCAAGCCACGCCGAGGTCGGCAAGTGACAAGCCAAACTGCGCCATCAACATCGCCGCCGGGATGCCTCCCAACACGAACAATCCCCACACTTTCACAGCCACAATGCGGACGACTTTTCCGCGATCGCCCGGCCACCTCTCCTCCACCCATGACTGAAAGCCGGCGTGGTAATGGGCCCACCAATACCCCAAAAAACCAAACAAACTCCATCCCAAAACCGCCAACATCAACAGACCGTTCTCTGAGGGCATGGCAAAGGAAAACTGGGAAGAAAGGAGCTGAATCACGTCGCAGGGTGTAAAAATGAGGGGCAAAAGTACATGAAGGAAAGAAGACTTGTGGGGAGTCCACACTTCCACGACCTTGGTTTCATGAAGAAGGAGATGCTTGTTGGTGTTGCACTCGCCGTGCTCGGATGGGCAGGGTGTCAATCCGGACATGCCCCGTCTGTGGGATCACATCACGTGGACATTTGGCACAAGGCTGCGGTGAAGTTCACCCCGGGCATCGACCCCGATTCGGTTCAACTCGAGGACGGCACCTACCGCCTCGATGCCGGACGCATCCTTCTCAAACCCATTGTCGTGCCCGACCACGCGCGAAGGTGCGACGTGCGTCTTGACGTTTCCGTCACTTCGGCCGGCGACCCATGGGACAAGAGTGGCACGCTCTTCGCTTTGGCGGACAACGCGGGCCGAGACTACCTGGAACGCATGCTCGAGGGCGACGACGCGGACACCACGCAGTTTGCAGGCATCGTTCTTGAGGGCGACCGTCTGCCGGCCTTGGAATGGATGCGGTTCATCACTCCCTTTGGCGTAGGGCACTTCAGCCACACCGAGCGCGCCAATGCCTACCGACCGGAAGCTGTGGCGGCTTGGGCCGACAGCGCCTCGTGGCAAGCCGACCTGTCTTCCCTACAACCTTGGATGGCCGCCGCCGACACGATCTGGGTGGGCGCCTACATCGACACCTGGACGGCCGAGGGCTATGCCTTGTCGGCACGGCTGGACATGCGGGAAAGCGAACTGCCTTGCGATTGGGCACCTTCTCATGGCATCTCTCCCCTGTTCAACACCACCAAACTGGCCCATGACCAAAGGCCCTTCACCCAACTCCCCGACTCGGCGTTGCAGGTGTCTTTTGAGCTTGAGCATGCCACCGACGTGGACCTCTTGTTCTTGACCACCGGGCATGGTGGGCACGCCGGTGGAGACGAATTCACGGAGCAATCCCATCTCGTGATGATGGACGGCGACACGGTGGATGTTTGGACCCCTTGGCGAAACGACTGCGGCGCCTATCGTCGGTTCAATCCGACAAGCGGGTTTTGGCCTTCCACCTATGTATATGGCGGAGACACGCTGGAAGAACGCGTGGCGTCGTCTGACTTAAGCCGTTCGAATTGGTGCCCGGGTGATCAGGTCAAACCGCGACGCATTCCACTCGGACATCTCGACGCAGGCCATCACACCCTGACCGTTGCAGTACCTGGTGCCCAGCGCTGGACGGAGGAGGAATTCAACTTTTGGAACCTCGCTGGTTGGCTCGAGATCCAAGCGCGTTAAGGTGCGAGGGTGTACCGAAGTTGAATGAGTCCTGAATCGTAAGAGGCCGCTCCCACGGCTTGAAGACATACCGAAGGCCGGCCCTCACGGAACAGGGGAATGCCCGCCCCGAGAAGCGTTGGCACCACACTGAGCGTCCACTCGTCAATTTGGTCTGACAACGCCGAAATGAGCTGCCCTCCTCCGTCGCACCATATGATGCCGTCTCCTGGAGTCTCAGGGGTGTTCGCTTCAAGCCAAGGCGCGAGGTTTTCCAAGGAACCAAAGGTCACACCGTCCATGTCGGAACGCTCGGATGCCGCGGAAGTCACCACGTAAATGGGCCACTTGCCAGCATGGGGAAACTGCCCGCCACACAATTCCGTGACGACGTCAAATGTGCGTCTTCCCACAACGTATCCGACAACACGGCTTGCAAAAGCCATGTAGCCGTAGTCTTCGTCTTCGCGTTGAACGCTGGCCAAAAAATCCAACCCATCGTTGGGTTCGGCAAGGTGTCCGTCCAAGCTCATGGCCGCAAACACCCCCACCTTGCGGCCGCCAATCATGGGTGCAGGGCGTCGAGCTCGTTCAACACAAACGCCCATTTGTCCGCTTGCTCGTCGAGGATTTTCCCAATCGGCTTGCCGGCACCGTGTCCAGCGTTGGTTTCAACGCGGAGCAGCACCGGGCGGTCGCCCTCGTGAGTGGCCTGAAGACGCGCAGCAAACTTGAAGCTGTGGGCAGGAACCACGCGGTCGTCATGGTCGGCCGTGGTCACCATGGTGCTCGGGTACGTCACCCCTTCCCGGAGGTTGTGCACGGGGGAATAGCCGTAGAGGTTGTCAAAGTCGGCCTTGGAGCTGTCGGCGCACCCGTACTCAGGGATCCAACCCCAACCGATGGTGAACTTGTGGTAGCGAAGCATGTCCATGACCCCCACTGCGGGCAGTGCCACGCGGGCAAAGTCAGGACGTTGCGTCATGATGGCACCGACCAAAAGTCCTCCGTTACTTCCCCCGGCAATGGCGAGCTTGTCGTGCGAGGTGTAGCCCTGTTCCACGAGGTAATCGCCCGCGGCAAAGAAGTCGTCGAAGACGTTTTGTTTGTCCAAGAGCATGCCCGCCTTGTGCCAGGCTTCCCCAAACTCGCCTCCGCCACGCAAGTTGGGCATGGCGTAGATGCCACCGCGCTCCAAAAACGCGATGTTGCTGGCACTAAAGCTCGGCGTCAAGCTGATGTTGAAGCCGCCGTACGCATAGAGCAGCGCGGGGTTGTTGCCGTCCATGGCAAGTCCCTTTTTGTGGACGATGAACATGGGGACGCGCGTGCCGTCTTTGGACTCGTACCAAGCTTGTTTGGCCTCGAAATCGTCGGGATTGAAGGCGACCTCAGGCATGCTCCACAAGCTGGATTCACCCGAAGCGATGTCGAGCTTGTAAATCGACGTGGGCTGGGTGAAGGACGTGAAGGCGTAGTACAGCTCTTTGGCGTCCATTTTGCCTCCGAAGCCTCCCACAGACCCCACCTCGGAAGGCAAGTTGACGACCCGGGCGTTGGAGCCGTCGAGGTCGCAGCGCATCACGCGGTTGGACGCGTTGTGGAGGTAAATCGCCCAAAGCTGCCCTCCGACGACACTCACCGACTCCAAGAGGTCCTCGGACTCCGGCAAGACGTCGATCCACAACGCCGTGTTGGACGGATCCGCAGGATCCACCGCCACCAAACGGTAGCGCGGCGCATCGATGTCCGTCAGCATGTAGAGCTTGCCATTGACATGCTCCACCACCGAGGAGTGGTGTGTGAATCCATCGACAATGGGCGCCCACGCTGCGCCCGCTTGATTGAGCGGCTTCACATGAAGGCTGTTGCCGTCGGTTCCTGTGCTTGTGTTGAGAACCACGTACTTGCCGTCCTCCGTGGTGCCTGCAAAGTGGTAACGGTTGGGCTCGTTGTCGTTGCGGAAGACGAGCTCATCCTCTGATTGTGGCGTGCCCACCTTGTGGAAGTACACGCTGTGGAAGGTGTTTTCCGCACTGTATGCAGAACCTTCAGGCGCAGGATACCGGCTGTAGTAGAATCCCCCTTCCACCCAAGCCGCGCCGGAGAACTTCACCCACTCCAACACCTCGCCCGTGGTCTCGCCTGTTTCCAAGTCAAGCAAGCGCATTTCCTGCCAGTCGGAGCCGGCAGCGTTGCGCACCTCCACCACGTAACGGCCATCGGGCGAAGCGCCGGACAAGTTGGCCGTGACCGTCCCATCGTCGCTCAAGGCATTGGGATCCAGGAAGACGCGTTCCTCGCCCCCTTTTTCGTCTTGAACGAAGATGACGCTTTGGTTTTGGAGGCCATTGTTTCGGGTCAGAAACACCTTTTCTCCAATGCGTCGCGGAATGCCCACGCGCGGATGGTTGAACAAGGCTTCGCAACGTTCACGCAACGCCTCCCGCTCGGGCAAGCCGTCGAGGTAGATTCGGGCCGTGTTGGCTTGGGCGGACACCCATGCCATCACTTCAGGGTCGCGGTCGTCTTCCAACCAGCGGTAAGGGTCCGCCACTGCGGTGCCCCAGAGGGTGTCGACGACGTCGACGGTTCGGGATTCGGGATACGTCATGGATTCATGAGAAGGAGCGCCGCAAGACACCATCCACGTGGCCACTGCCACGCCGGCCAAGGGCCAAAACCAAAGAGAACAGGCAGACTTCATGGCATCGAATGTAACCCGACGCCTGACCAGTTGATTCTCCACCAAAGCCTCAGTTATCCCAAGGCCATTCACAACCTCAGTCCTTGACGCGGCCGAAGCGGAGCATCTTCAACATCCACTTGGGCAGGGGCTTGCCTTGAGGACGTGTCCGGGTGTCGAGGTACCATCCGAGCTTTTTGACAATGGGGATCTTGTGCGTCTCCACAAACTCGATCCACGTGCCGTCGGGATCCTCCACGTAGGTGAATTGCCCGCTGGCCTCGCCCATGTCAAACGACGACGAACTGTCCACGGTGAATGGAAATCCTGCCGCCTCAAGTTCCTGACCAAGGGCCTTCATGTCCCGGATGTCCCAGCAGAGGTGGATGAACCCGAGGTCGCCCCAAAAGCGACCCTCGAACAAGTTGCGAGGCTCGCGGTCCATGGCTTGAACGAGTTCAATTTCTCCCCCGCCAAGCAAT
>JBMZAL010000024.1:0-11252 GCA_049611325.1 Flavobacteriales bacterium | reverse complement strand
CGTTTGGCATGGGCATCGAACGCATCACGATGTTGCGGTACCAAATCGGCGACCTGCGTCACTTCTTCGAAAACGACCGACGCTTCTTGGATCAATTCGCGGGCGAGCGATAACGCATTCAGCTTGCCTCTCCTCGATGGGGCAGCATGAAGGTCAGGGCGAGTTCCCCGGTTCCTCGTTTTTCGACCGTGAACCGGCCGGCGAGCTTTTCAATTTGGACGAGCACAGGATTCCATCGTGAGCTGTGGGTTCCGCCTGCAAACATCCGTTGCAGCTCGCGCGTGCTCGCCGTTTCCGGCCCTTCAATTTCCACGTGGATGCCGTGCCAATCGTTGCGGATGCGTCCCGCAAAAGGCGAGGCCGATGCGTCGCCTTCAAGCAGGCGCTTCAGGGTCACAGAGAGCAAAGAAAGCAAGCCCTCGGGGGCGTCTTGGCCTTCTTGGGTGCCTTGAAATTCCCATTCCACGGCGGTGCCGTGGTCCATCTCGAGGGAGGCGATGATGTCGTCAAAGTCCAGCCTGTCGGGTCGTGTGAGGACCTCTTCGACTTGCCCTTGTTCGTTGACGCCCACTTCAGAGAGTGGCATGGCCACCTCGGCAAAGGGATCGGCCTCGGTGTGAATCATGCGCTGCATTCGAAACGCCCGGACGCGTTCTTTGCGCAGGGCCTTTTTGAGTTCATTGGCGCGCAAAGCCGCGGCCAACAGTCCCAAGAGAATCAAGGCACATGCAAAAGGCCAGGCGCCTGGCGAGGTGGTGGCGTGCATCATCTCGTCCGCGGCAAGTTCGAAGGGGTCTGAATGCAGTACCGGATGCGACTGGAAAGCGCGTGGCTCGCGTTCTTGGTGGATCCCATGAAGCATGGCCAGCGTCAGGCTGTCTGCCAACGTCAGGTGACGAAGCGCCTCGTCCGAAGCACCCCGCGCCTGCTCAAACCTCGCCTGCTCGCGGGCAATACGCGCCCGGAGGGGGAGGTCTTCGAGTTGTTCGGCCACGCGGGCGGCTTCGTGAAAGGCAAGCAGCGCATCGAGGGGCTGCATCGCGCGCTCCGCGGAAGTGGCCATCCGCAACTGCGCCACGGTCCAGGCCTCAGGGTCGTCCGCAGGATCGTGCACCGTGCCCATAAGCTGGGCCAGTTGCCATGCCTCTTGGGCGCGTCCCATGCCCGCCAACATGGTGTGAAGGTGGGTCAATTCAGAAACGACTTCGCGTTGATTCACCAGGGTTGCCTGCTTGAGGTAGGCCTTGACCGGAAGTTGCGACAAGGGTGTGCCAAGCATGACGCCGGCTTGCAAACGCAGGCCTTCGGCACGGGTGCTTTCGACGTTGCGCGCACCTGACAAGACGTCGTTCCAATGCCCTTCGGCGAAATGCAGTTCGAGCAATGCCACGTCCACATCCTGGGTTTTGGACGGCACAGGGTGCAGGTCGCGTTCGCGCTGCAACACGCGCAGGGCGTCTCCCGTCATGCCACACCGAACCATGAGTTCGGCCAATTCGAGCGCCATGTCGGTCCTGAACTGGGGCGGACACGTGTTGCATGAAAAGGAGGCTTCACTCAGGTGGGGTTGGCACTCTGCAAGGTTGCCGGCATGCCATTGAACGGCAGCCATGCCCAATTGGATCCGCGCTTGTTCACAGCCTGTAAGTGGGAGCGAGGCCGCGCTCCGATACGCGGACAGGGCTTGCACCCATTTGCCCTCTTGACGCAGGCGATCTCCCTGGTCCAAAGGGGTCTCCGAGGTGGGCGCCAATGCCTCTGCGTTCAACGCAGGACTGGCCATCGCGAGGAAGGTCCAAAACAGCACGCAAAGGGGTCTCAGAAACATCGCATCCAAGGTACTTGCCGCCTTGGGGCGGAGAACATGTCCGCCTTGTGGTTTCTGACATCCGTCAGTGGATGATTCAGGGTTGACGAACCACCGACAGAACGGTGGCGCCGACTTGCGCAAGTGTCTCTCGGTCAATCACGTCCATGTTGTCGGCATGGGTGTGGTGGAAGGGGCCGTAGCCCATGGGCCGGACCTGGGTGCGGTAGTCCACAATGTTGGCGCTGGGAATGCCCGCCAATTCGGACACGAAGAGGTTGTCGTCCACCGTTGGGGGGGTGGGGGAGGGATCGAAGCGATCGCCGAATCCCAAATCCGCGGCGCGCTTCCAGATTTTCCGCACGACATGCGGGGCGTAGCGAAGACTGGTGCCTTCCTGATGAAACACGGCGTCGCCGGCACCCACCATGTCGAGCAAGATGCCGAAGCGTGCCCGGTAGCCGATGCGGTGCGGGTTTTCCGCCCAAAATTGGCTTCCAAGACACCACGTTTTGTACCCGTCTTCGATGGCGGGAAGCCATTCGGGCCTGCCGTAATCTTCCGCATCAAAGAACACGATGTCCACGCCGACATCGGCAGCTTCAAGCCCGAGTTGCCGCGCGATTTCCAGCAGCACGCCGACCCCGGAAGCGCCGTCGTTGGCGCCGTCAATCGGCTCGCGCAGCCGCACCGTGTCCTTGTCGGCAAAGGGCCTTGTGTCCCAATGGGCGAACAACAGGATGCGGTCGCGTGATTCGGGATGAAACGTCCCAACAATGTTCTTCATGTTGAGGATGGTGCCGTCAAATGCACGTGCGCGTCCCTCTTGCACGGTCACCTCAGCACCATGTCGTTTCAATTCACTGGCCAGCCACAACGCACAGGCGGCGTGCTCCGGCGTGTTGGGAACGCGAGGTCCAAATGCCACCTGCTGGGCCACATAGGCGTAGGCCGAGTCGGCGTCAAAGGCAGGCGCAACAACTTCAGTCTTCGCCGGGTTGGACACCCCGGCGTTCGGCTTCTTGTCTTCCCCAGCATGGCACGAGAGGAAGAGGACGGCCAGGGCCCAGATCCATGGCTTACCCACGCGTCCAGGAACTGCCATCCTTGCTGTCTTGAATGGTGATGCCATGGGCGGCGAGCACGTCCCGGATTTTGTCCGCCGTGCCCCAGTCTTTGTTGGCCTTCGCTTGGGTACGCATGTCCACAATCAAATCGAGGAGAGCGCCGGTTTCTCCTTCGTTTCCGCCGCCTTCTCCGTCGCTCTTTTCTGCTTGGATGCCGAGCACCTCGCGCAGGAAAGCGTGGAAGGTGTCTTGCAGCGAGGCGATGTCCTCGGCAGTCAGCGCCACGAGTCCGGCCGCCGCCCCGTTGATGGCTTTCACGCCGTCAAACAAAGTGGCAATCAGGATGGGCGTGTTGAAGTCGTCGTTCATGGCCGCCGCACACTTCGCCCCAAACGACTTGGCGTCAAATGAGGCTTCTCCGCCAGAAGGGGTCAGTTGGGCCAGGGTGTCCATGGCCTTTTCCAGCTTGGAAAGGCCCTTTTCTGCCGCTTGCAAGGCTTCGTTGCTGAAGTCCAAGGTGCTTGCGTAATGGCCCATCAGCATGAAGAACCGCACCGTCATCGGCGAGTAGCCCTTGTCGAGCAGTTTGTGGTTTCCGGTGATGAGTTCATCGGGGGTGAAGCCATTGCCTTCGGACTTGGCCATTTTTCGCCCATTCACCGTCAGCATGTTGCCGTGCATCCAGTAGTTCACAGGGCATTCGCAGCCGGTGGCCCCTACGTTTTGGGCGATTTCGCACTCGTGGTGAGGGAACTTGAGGTCCATGCCTCCCCCGTGAATGTCAAACTTCTCTCCGAGGTATTTGGTGCTCATCACAGAACACTCCAAGTGCCATCCCGGGAACCCTTGTCCCCAAGGAGAAGGCCATTGCATGAGGTGACTCGCATCGGCGGCTTTCCAAAGGGCAAAATCAAGTGGATCGCGCTTTTCGCTCTGGCCGTCCAACTCACGCGTGTTGTTCATGAGTTCATCGATTTTCCGCCCTGACAACTCGCCGTAGGGGTGGTCTTCGCTGAAGGTGCGCACGCTGAAGTACACGCTGCCGTTCACTTCATAGGCGTAGCCGTTGGCGATGATTTTTTGGATGGCCTCGATTTGTTCCACGATGTGACCTGTGGCCGTCGGCTCGATGGACGGTCGAAGGATGTTGAACACATCCATCACGTCGTGAAAGTCGTTGGTGTACTGTTGCACCACCTCCATCGGCTCGAGGTTTTCGAGGCGGGCTTTCTTGCCGATTTTGTCTTCTCCGTCGTCCGCATCGCCTGTCAAGTGACCGACATCGGTGATGTTGCGGACGTAGCGAACCTTGAAGCCGAGGTGTTGCAGGTAGCGATAGACGATGTCAAACGTCAAAAACGTGCGCACATTGCCCAGATGAACGTTGCTGTACACCGTGGGCCCACACACATACATCCCCACAAAAGGCGGATTGAGTGGTTCGAATTTTTCTTTTTGACGGGTCAGGCTGTTGCTGATGTGCAGGGCATCCATGGCGCTCTCTGTTCAAGTTCAGTACACGAAAATAAAGCCCAAACCAAGGAGCGTCACACGTTCGCCGCCGGCTTGTCAACGTTGGAATGTTGCGCCAACCCGTCGAGCACATGCGTCACCAAGCCATGCACGTCGTGGCGTGGGGCCCATCCCCAATCGCGCCTGGCGTCGCGGTCGTCCAAGCTGTTGGGCCATGACGACGCAATGTCCTGTCGGTGGTCGGGCGCGTACACGGCGTCAAACCCAGCCACGCGACTTTGCAAGGCGTGAGTCAATTCCCTTGGGGTGAAGTCGCAGCCACTGAGGTTGTAGGAGGTGCGAATGCGGATGGATTCTGAAGGAGCTTCCATGAGTTCCAGCGTGCCGCGAACCGCGTCTTCCATGGACATCATGGGCAGGCGCTCATCCGCGTCGAGGTAGCACTTCAGGGGTTTTCCTTCCAAGGCACAATGAAAGGCCTCCACCGCGTAATCGGTGGTGCCTCCCCCGGGCAAGGAGCGGTAGCCAATCAGTCCGGGATACCGGATGCTACGAACGTCAACTCCGTATTTGTCGTGGTAGTACTTGCACCAAAGTTCTCCTGCGCTTTTCGACACACCGTACACGGTGGTCGGCACGAGGGCCGCACTTTGGGGTGTTTGGTCCTTGGGAGCGTCAGGCCCAAACACCGCAATGGAACTGGGCCAAAAGACCCGCTTCACTTCCCCTTCACGGGCGAGTTCAAGCGTGTGAAGGAGGGGTTCCATGTTCAATCCCCATGCGGCCATGGGGTTGGCTTCGCCCCGGGCAGAGAGCATGGCCACCAAGTTGTAAATGACGTCAACATCGTGACCTTGGACCAAGGCCCGTTGGGCATCGAGGTCTGTGGCATCGGCAGAAATGAATGTGCTTTGGGCCGCATCCGGATGAGGAGAGGGTCTGACGTCCGCCAACACCACGGCCTCCGCACCAAGGCGTTGCTGAAGTCCCAACATGAGCTCAATGCCCAATTGGCCGGAGGCGCCAAGAATCAGATGCTTGCCCATGGTCTTACGAAGGTAGGGCGAGGGTACCTTTGAAAAGTGAACTCCAAAGATTTTCAATACACGTTGCCGGAAGAGGCCATCGCCAGGCATCCGGTCGAACCAAGGCGTGCCGCGCGCATGGCGGTGATGGATGCCCACGGAACGTTGGACCACGGCACGTTTGAGGATTTGCCCCGGTACATGGTTGACGGCGGGATTGATGGGGTGTGGGCCAACGACACAAGGGTGTTGCATGCCCGTCTTTTGGCCACCAAACCCACCGGTGGGCAATTGGAGGTGTTCTTGTTGTCGCCGGCTGAGTTGACGATGGAGGAAGTGCTTTCCTCGAAAGAACCGGTGACTTGGAAGGCCATGATTCGAAATGCCAAGCGCTGGAAAGACGGGAAAGCACATGCCTCTGGCAGTCATCACGACTTGGAAATCATCCGCGAGGACGATGCACAAGACGGTCATCGTGTGGTGCGGTTGTCATGGGGCCAGGCTGAACAAACAAGCACCTTTGCAGAAGTCCTGGACGATTTGGGCAAAACCCCGCTGCCCCCATATATGCGGCGTGCGGCCGAAGATCAAGATCGTCTGGATTACCAAACGGTGTTTGCCTTGACCCCGGGAAGTGTGGCCGCGCCCACCGCGGGTTTGCATTACGACGAAGTTCTTCTCGATTCCTTGGCCTCGGTGGGTTTGCCATTGAATCGGCTGACGTTGCATGTCGGGGCGGGCACGTTCAAACCTTTGTCAGAGGGTGCCGTGATGGCCCATGACATGCATGCGGAGCAATGTGTTCTCACCAAAGAAGCCATTCAAACCATGGCCACGCAAGTCCGTCGTGTTGCCACAGGAACCACCACGTTGAGGACCATGGAGAGCATGTATTGGTGGGCCTTGCATTGGCATGTGCACGGCGTCTGGCTCGATGTGCTTCCCCAACGCTGTCCCTACGAGGAGTTGGCTTTGCATTCGGAAGATTGGACAGATGGCATGGCGTTGGAAGCCATCCTGAATCACGGTCCTTGGAACCACCAGGGTCAAGTGTCCTTTGAAACGCAACTGATGATTGTTCCTGGGTATCGAATTCGGATGGCATGCGGTCTTGTGACCAACTTCCACCAGCCCGGAAGCACCTTGCTGTGTTTGGTGGCCGCCTTCGTGGGCATGGACAAGTGGAAGCCCATGTACGAGACCTGTCTCGATGCAGGTTATCGGTTCTTGAGTTACGGCGATGGCAGCCTTTTGTGGCTTCAACATCAAGACTGAAGCCATCCCCCTTCACATCGATTCAAACGCAACAAGCCCCGCCATGGAGGCAGGGCTTGTCGATCAGGAATCGCGTGACCTGAATCAGTTCAATTGACGGCGGTTGTCTTCCACGCCCGCAGCCTTCTGCATCGTGTTCAACACGGTGAATGCAAAATTGGTCCGGGCACGAGACGCCAGCGTGCTTTGCTCCTCCAAGTAGCTCTCTTTGCTGCCAGCTTCAGTCACTTTCTGTGGAGCAATGACCCAAACGCCGTGGTTTCCCACAATCGGGCTGGACATGTTGCCCACAGGGATGGACAATGCTGCACCAGCCACCTTGGGCTCGGTGGAGGCGCCGCTTCCGCGCACCGTGGGGAACTTGACGCTCAAATCACGTCCCGTCTTCACGGTCTCGCCAATGGCTTCTGCCACCTCCTCGAGACTCGCTCCGTCCATCTTGGAGGCGTAGAGCTTGCCTTTCGCTTCGTTCATGGCGCCTTCACGCATCTCCTCTTCGACGTCGGCCAAGGCGGGAACACCGTCCTTCTTGCTGGCGTCGAGGTGGGCCACGACGTAGAAGTCTGACGTGAGAATGGGGTTGGAGACTTCTCCTGGCTCACTGCGGTACGCCCAGCCCACAATCTCACCGGCATCACGGATGCCGGCAATGGCACGGGCACCGGGTGCGATGCTGTTGGCCTCTGCAGTGGCGTAGCCGGCTTCCTTGGCGGCAGCCATCAGGCTCTCCTTGTCGGTGGCGTTGATGGCGAACTCGCTTGCCATGGCGTACGCATCACGTGCCGTGGCGGCAGAAGCAGCCACTGGCTTGGAGATGAATGCCACGCGTGCTTCTTCCACTTCAGTGCGGCGGTCGAGCACTTCGATTAAGTGCACGCCGTAGGTGGTCTCCACCCATCCCACCGAACCAATGGGCTTGTCAAAGCAGAAGTCTTCGAAAGGCTTCACCATGCGTCCCTTGGGGAAGAAGTCGTACACACCACCCGTGGCCTTCGAACCGGGGTCACCGCTGAACCGCTGGACCAAATCGTCAAAATCACCTCCGTTGCGCAACACGCGCTTCAGGCTGTCTGCACGCGCACCGAGCTCGGCCATTTCCGCTTCGTCTTTCGCGTTCTTGGCAGAAAGGAGGATGTGACGGCACTTGGCGGCTTCGTCGGGAACCATGGTGCGTTCCAACACCTGGGCCACCTGGAGTTGACCATTCTTGGTGTAGGGACCCACGATGGTGCCTGCAGCCTCGCTGAAGAACTTCGCCTCGTTGAGGTCGAGTTCCACCTGGGCCAAGCGAAGATTGCGGATGTCTTCACGGCCGCCGTTGGCCGCTTGGGCAAACGCTTCCGCATCGTCGGCATCGGCCCAATCCTCAGCCGTGGCTTCCATCTCCACCTCCATGGCTTTGATGTCGGACTCGCTGGCACCCACGGGAATCTTCACGTAAGAGATGTCGCGGCCTTCGGTTTGCTGGTACTTGGGGTCGTTCTTGTGGGCGTTGTAGTAGCGCTTCACATCGCTGTCAGAAACGCTGACCTCGTCGTCTTTGATGTTCTTGTACAACTTGGCGACATACTTGATCTCGGCCTTCTTCTCCGTGTTGATGTAGTCGTACTTGCCTTCCAAGCTGTTGGTGTACAGTGCGTCGGTGAGCAAAGCATCCATCTTCTCCTTCTTGCGCTTGGCGATGATGAGACGCTTGTAGCTCAACAAGTTCATCTTGCCTTGGTCCGTGGTCAACATCGCACCAAAGTTCTGCTGCCAGAAAGCCTTGTTCTCTCCGTTGCTGTAAAAGGCACGACCCATGTAGGGAGAATCCAAGGTGCCAAAGAGCATTTCCTGGAATTCGGCGTCGGTCACTTCCAACCCGAGGGCGTCGTACGTGTCGTCCAACACGATGTTGGCGGTGAGGTCAGCCCACACTTCGTCTTGCAATTGGTCTCCGGAAAAGCCGAGTCGGCGGCGCTCGTCCACCTCCATGCGGTAGTCGATGGCGCTGATGCTTTCACCTGCCACGCTGCCCACGTCCCGGGCATTGCCTTGGCCCATCAGGGCCAACACTGCGTCGTAGGGCACCAAAAAGCCCAACATTCCAATTCCGATCATTGCGAGCAACAGTCCTTGTCTGTTGCGGATTTGTTCAATCATTGCCATGGTCCTCTCGCTTAGCGTTTTTAAGGTTTGCGAAGATAACGTTTCCGCGACAACTCTCGAACTCGAGACATTCAACCCGCTCCAGGTGGCCTGAACTCCACCCAAGAAATGCGGTTTTCCTCCACCTCTTTGATGACAAAAGAGAGGCCATCCACCTCGATCAAGGTGCCTTGGTCCGGAATGTCTCCCGCCACATCGAGGAGCAAACCGCCCAGGGTGTCGTAGTGATCGGCTTCCGGGAGATTCCATTGGTGGAGTTCGTTGAGCACCCGGATTTCTCGACGTGCAGGGACACGCCAGAGCCCTTCTTGGAGTTCATGTTCCACCTCCTCGGTGTCGTCGTGTTCGTCGTCAATTTCTCCGAGCAGTTCTTCCACGATGTCTTCCATGGTCAAAATGCCCGCCGTGCCGCCAAACTCGTCGACCACGACCGCCAAGTGCCGCCGCCGTTTCAGAAACTGACGCAGCAATTCGTCCCCGGCCATGGGTTCAGGGACCACGAACGTGGGAAGCAAAATGTCGCGGAGGGATTCAGGACGGTCGAACAAGTCTTTGGCATGGACATAGCCCACAATGTGGTCCATGTCCCCCTTGTAAACCACGAGCTTGGAGAACCCCGTTTGGGCAAAGGCCTCTTGCAAAGCATGCACTGGGGTGTTCATGTCGACGCCGCTGACTTCGTTCCGTGGCACCATGCTGTCCCTGGCTTGAATGCTGGGCAAGTCGAGCGCATTCTGCAAGATTTGAAGCTCGTGTTCGAGTTCTTGTTCGGGCTCCATTCGTCCGCTCAGACCCTTCAAAAAATGATCGAGGTCACTGACCCCCAATGATTCCACGGACACTTGGACCCGCCCACCCACAAAAGGACGGAGCAAGGACTTGCTCAACACCAGCACCACCCACGCGGGAAGGGCAAGGACGACCACCAACAAAAGCAGGGGGTAAGCCATGGCTTGCAGCCACACGTTGGGAGAGGCGTGGAACAGAGATTTGGGCATGAATTCTGCCAGCACCAGGACCACTGCGGTGGTAATCAACGTCTGTGTGGCCAACACCAACAAGGGTTGGGCGGCTTCTTGCCATCCGGACATCCCAAACAACCATTCGCTGATGAGCGTCCCTGATTCCATGCCACAGATGACCAAGGCGAGGTTGTTTCCGACCAACATGGAAGCGATGAACAGCTGGGGGTGGTTGGAGAGGGCTGCAATGATTTTTCCCCGCAGGGAAGATTGCGCATTGAGTTCCGTTTGAAGGCGACTTGACGCCACGAACGCCATCTCCATGCCTGAGAAAAAGGCAGAAGCCAACAGGGACAAGCCAAGAATCAGAATCGAACTCGAAGGGTCAGGGTCCATGCAGGAAGGGTAGCGTTCTTCGAAAGATACGTCAGAGCGTCAATCCGGTTTTGTCATGCGCAAACGAAACGCACGACGCACCCCATACCACAACCAAGAGATGCAGGGAAACAGCCCCAGCGTCCAACGCGTCAAGTCTTCTGTCCACCACAAGTACACGACGTAGAGGGTGGTCGCCATGGAGGCCACAAGCCAAAAGAGTTCCGCGGCGCGCGCAGTCTTGTAGGTGATGGGGCTGTCTTGAGAAGGCATGGCACAAAGATGGGGTTTACGGATTTTCTTCAGCCACATCTTCCATGCCCAGGTCAAAAGAACCGGTGGGTGAAAGGATTTCGTAGCGCTCAAAACGGCTGTCAGAAGTGAGTCCCCGTCCGCGAAGCACCCCTTGGGCACTGTGGATGGCCACGGGCCTGTCGGTACGGACCAAATCTGAATCGTGTGACCAGATCAGGTGCTCTGTTTCCAGACGTTCTCCTTCTTCGTTCACGAGCACCACTTCTTCCCAAGCTTCGAGACGTCCGGCTTTGTCGTCGTAGGTGCCTCGTGCCGCAGACAACTTGGCGTTGTGCTGGTCTTGGGTTCCACCAATGAACAGGGTGAAGCCACCATCCACGTGCCACACATCCGGGATGTCTTCGGGGTCTTCAGACGACTCCCAACGTTCCAGTCTTGCAGCGCGAAGGGATTGGACAACACGCCCACGCTCGGTGTATTCGAAATACCCGTCCATGACAACCTGTGCAGGCACCGAGGCGGCGGTGACGTCTTGCGTCGATTTGGCATCGGGAGAAGGTCCACATCCCATCGCCATGGCACACAACGAGAAAACCGCCCAGCCCCAAAGGGATGGACGGTTTTCAACACGATGCATTGTGTGCTGAGAAGCCATCAGCGCACGCGAATCGTGGTGGTCTCCCCGGAGCAAGGGCACCCGGGTTTGTTGGGGACCGTGAAGGAGCCACCTGCCTGCTTTCCGTAGGTGAAGATGTCGTCCACTGTGGGGAACTGCTTGGCCATGTTGGCCATTTTCTTGCTGGCCTTCTCGGCGAGTTCCTCGTTCAATCGCTTGGCCTTCGCGTAGTAGTCGCTCGCCACCCAG
>JBMZAL010000023.1:0-11306 GCA_049611325.1 Flavobacteriales bacterium | reverse complement strand
ACCGTTGCACACGCCGCAAGCGTCGAGGGCGCCAACGCAGTCGTCGACGTCGTCACAAATGCCGTCACCATCGGCGTCCGATGCACAATCACCACCACACACGCCCAAGGCGTCGAGTTGGTTGCCGTCACAGTCGCAGTCACCGGCTGGAATACCGTTTCCACCGCACACGCCACATTCGTCAAGCTGGTTGCCGGCGCAGTCGCAAGCACCCGCAGGTATGCCGTCACCACCGCATACACCACATTCATCATCTTGGAGGCACGAACCATCGTCTGTGGTTGCTGCAGGGTCGTAGTTGCAAGCCATGGAATCAGTGCAACCATCCACTACAAGCGGAAATGTTCCCACACCGTCGAATGGAACTTGTTGCTGGACTTGATCCGCACCCACACCGAGCGGGAAGACTTGGAAGTTGACTTGGCCCGAAATGTCGCCAGAAGTGGTGACTTGCAAGATCAAGACCTGAAGATCCTCATTCGGGAGACCGTTTGCCGCCGTGTTCAAGACGTACCATGAGGAGCCTGTGAGCGTCGTGCTAACGAGGCTCGTGGCACCCGGAGTCAAGAAGTAAGGGGTGATTTGCTGATCGGAGTCTTCTACAATCGAAGGATCTGCCGCACCCGCAATGCCGGAAGTGGATGCCGGGCCGGTCAAACCGATGGTGGCATACGTGTCGTCCGCAAGATCCGGGAATACAGGCAAGAATGCAGGGTTGATGCCCGAAGCATTCCATGAACTGTTGAAAGGACTGTTGAATGCACCAGCGGGAGTCTCCAAGAGCAAACTGGCTTGGTCGTTGCCAAACACTGCGCTCATGCGGTCCGTGGGGTCTTGCATGTCCACGTAGAAACGGTAGGTGGTCAACCCCGCCGTCACAGCGGGCGTGGCTTCGACAGTCATGGTGTACTGAGCAAAGCCCGTGGTCTGAAGGATGAGGAGGAGCACGGCTCCCAAAGTCAAATTCTTCATGGTTAGGATTTGATTGTGATTCGGTGGCAAGATAGCCCAATGACCCATGAACGAGTCTCAGGCATCGATGAAGCTCAAAGTAAAAACCACCAACACACCCCAATCGGTTGCACACCAACACGTGCAAGGCGTGGACTCCCTCCCAAAACACCCTCCGCATGGACAGTCGCGCTGTCAACATTTCAAGCAAAAAGAAAGCCCGGGACGTTTCCCGGGCTTTCAAGTAGATTGTTGAATGAATCCTTTTTTGGGGCTTAAACCCTCTGGAATCCTAGATCAGTGTTGGATGGCCAAACGCTTCACGCTCACGCCGCGCTCGTCGCTGAGCATGACGTTGTACGTGCCGCTGCTGAGGCCCGCCAAGTTGAGCACCGTGTTGCCCTGAAGGGCCACGTTTTGCTCTGCCCAAACCACACGGCCCGCGCCGTCCATGATTTGGACTGTCACCCCGCTGTGGAAGCCGGCAACCGTCAAGGTCACCTCACCCGTGGTGGGGTTGGGGAACATGCCGAAGGCGATGCGCGTCTCAGTCACACCATCTTCCACCTCGCCCACACAATCACAGTTTTCGTCGATGGTGTCGTTGATGGTGTTTTCATCGCCATCGTCGCACGCATCTCCTGGGAATTCGCATGAATCGTCGTCGTCCGTCGCAAGCTCGTCGTAGTTGCAGGCATCGATGTTGGTGCAACCGGCCACCTCGACCTCGTCACACACGCCGTCGCCGTCCGCATCGTTGATGCATGATCCGTCGCAGTTGAGGTAATCCTCTTCGGGGTACGTGCAAGAGCCATCGTCGTCGGTGGCAGTCTCGTCGTAGTTGCATGCCTCCGCATCTGTGCAACCAGGAATTTCGAGCTCGTCACAAATGCCATCCATGTCGGCGTCGTTGATGCAAGAGCCGTCGCAGTTGAGGTAATCCTCTTCGGGGTACGTGCAAGACCCGTCATCGAATGCCGCGAGGGCGTCGTAGTTGCAAGCCGTGATGTCGGTGCAACCCTCTTCGTCAAAGTCACACACGTCGTTCATGTTGCTGTCAATGCAGTTGCCATCACAATCGAAACCTTCATCGGGATATTCACAGTTGGTGCCGTCGTCGATGGTGGCCGTCTCGTCAAAGTTGCACGCCTCCATGTCCATGCAGCCGTTGCAAGAATCATAATCACACGTACCATCGTCGATGGTGGCTGCAGCATCGTAGTTGCAAGCATTGGCCTCCATGCATCCACACACGTTGACCTGGCCAAACGTGCCCACGCCGTCAAACGTCGACGTCATCAATACGTCTGCGTCCTGGTTTCCTTGAGGGAACACTTGGTAGTTCAAAGTGCCCGAAATGCTTCCTGCCGTGGTGATCTGCATGACAAGGATTCGGCCATCGGTGTCAGGCAATCCATTGGCCGCCGTGTTCAACACGAACCAGCTCAATCCTGGATCGGTGTCAGAGGTGAAACCGGTCTCGCCATCGACGGTAAACAACGTGGTCAAGGCCAAATCAGGATCCACCAGTGTGGGATCGGCGTATTCCGAACCGAGAGGCGCTGCAGGACCTGTCAAACCAATGGTGGCATAGGAGTCGTCCACAATGCTGGGGAACTCCACAAACAATGCCGGGTTCACCCCTGCTGCATTCCAGGTCGTGGACTCGGGGCTGTTCCAAGCTCCTTGAGGAACGCTGAGGGTCAAGGGATTGTCCGCATTGCTGAAGATTGCGCTCAAACGGTCTGTGCTGCTGAGGGTGTTCACGTACACGCGGTAGGTCGTGAGACCTTCCTGCGTTGAGGGGAATGAATCCACGGACAAGGTGAAGGCTGATTCCGCGCAAGAGCAGAATTCACAAGAACCATCTTCATCTGTGGCCCCGGCGTCGTAGTTGCACGCAAAAGCATCTGTGCATCCGGGCACTTCGTCCTCATCGCACACGCCGTCGTTGTCGGTGTCAGGCACCAAACCGTCACAATCGCAGAACCCGTTGGGGGTCCCGACACAAGACCCATCGCTGATGTTGGCGTCTGGGTTGAAGTTGCATGCATCCAAGTTGATGCATCCGTACACTTCATCACCTGCACACACGGTGGGGCTGTCCGCAGACGCCTCAGTGCATTCACCGCCGCACACCCCAATCGCGTCGAGGTACAGGCAAGAACCGTCGTCGACCGTGGCCTCTGGGTTGAACGTGCAAGAGTTTGCATCCGTGCAACCCTCCACATCCACGGGCGGGGAGACATTGAAGCTGGAAGACACCAAGGTATTGTTCTCACCAAGTCCAAGCGGGAACACCTGGTAGTTGATGGTGCCTGACACCCCACCTGCAGTGGTGACCTGCAAAATCAACACCTGAAGGTTTGCATCTGGCAATCCATTGCCTGCAGTGTTCAAAATGTACCAGGACGACCCAGTCAAGGTGGTGCTCTCAAGGTTGGTCGCCCCGTCTGTCAGGAAGTATGGCGTGATCGGTTGTGAGGCGTCCTCTACAATGGAGGGGTCCGCAGCACCCGCAATTCCTGAAGTGGTCGCAGGACCGGTCAAACCAATGGTGGCATAAGTGTCATCCGCCAACTCAGGAAAAGCGGTCACAAAAGCAGGACTGACGCCCGAGGCATTCCAGCTGGCGTTGAACGGGCTGTTGAACGCACCATCAGGCGTATTGATGAACAGACCTTCTTGGTCATTTCCATAGACCGCACTCATGCGGTCCGTGGCATCTGCCATGTTGACGTAAAAGCGGTAGGTCGTCAACCCTTCTTGCACGGCCGGGGACGAGTCAATCGTCAGGTCGTATTGGGCCGAGCCCATGGTTGTGAGCCCTGCAAACAGGAGCGCACAAAACGTAAGATGTTTCATGAATGTGGGAGAATTAGATATTTGGACGCCAAGTTAGCGGGGTCAATAGGTTGATTTGAAGACCATCCATGGGAAGGAATCAACACTTGAGGCTTGAAAAGCGTCCTCTCTTTGAACAGACATGTTGTCCACGAACGCGAACAACTTCTCCCGGGGTGATTCGGTGTGCGTGACCTGTCCTCCGTAACTTGCCTGACTGAACATTCCTCTTCTGAATGAACCCACGATTCACCTGCAATCCCATCCCACTGCGCCAAGGCTTGACCATGGGCGTGGTGGCGTTGTCATTCCTTCTCATCGGCGCAGCCCACAACATGGTGGTTGCCGCACCTGCAGAAGGCATGTCCCTCCCCCCTGCATCCATCGCCACGGCAGATTCCACGACGTGCGTGAATGTCGAAATCACGTTTGACATTGAAGCGTTTGACTTTGATCCCGACAGCGTCAGCGAGGTGCCTTGGGTCATTGAACACAACGGAGTGATGCTCTCAGACTCCATCCTTGCAAATTATTTGGAGCTTGGCGCTCTGGGTGATTCGCTGAGCGACTGGTCTGGCTCCACGTCCTTGACATTCACACCCACCGAAGAAGGGTGCTTTACCGTCAGTGTTGAGCCCTACATCTACTACGGTTCACTGGGCATCCAAAACGTCGTTGGCACCACGGTGATTGTGGGTGGTGCGCCTGCGACACCCACACTGAGCGGGTTCGACGCCAACGCTGCGGACCCTGTGCCAGGCGGCGTGTTGCTGTGCGATGGTGGCTCGACCTCTGGAGCTTTGGCCTCGAACACCGTTGGAGAAATCCCCATGTCCATGTCCTACCGCTTCGAAGACGCGGCAGGAATGGCTCTGGATTCGGCAGAAGTGTTGAATCAAATTGGAGATGCTTGTGATGGCCCCAGCATCAACATGACGTTCGCTTCTGGTCCACTCGGGGTGGGGCGGTACACTTTTATTGCAACCGCGACCAACCAATGCGGTTCGTCCACGGATACCCTTGAAGTGGAAGTCGTGCGGATTCCTGATTTTGGTCTAAGCTCTGCACCGGTCTGTGTCGATACGAATGCGGTGGTGTTCAGCGACTTTGTTTTGGCGGACTACGCCATGTCCAACGATTCACTCCCCATGCCGACGGCTGTGTGGAGCGACGGAGGCACAGCACTCGACTCCAACATGTTCATTTCTCCCGAAGGAGGTGACGTGTTCACCCAAGAGATCACCTTGGTTTATGAGCTTTTTGACGAGCAAGCCACCTGCGTGGGGGCTGCAGACGCTACTCAAGTCGTGCACATCCCGAGCACCATTGACCTTGTGGTGACCGGTGGCATCAACGACAACCTCGTCTGCGAGGGTGACAGCCTTGAATTGTCATTGGCCAATGTATCGACGTTCGACCCAGAGGAAACGTTTGTTTGGACAAGTGACGTCCCGCCAAGTTCCTCCACTTCTACGTCCCGGTCGTGGGAGTCCTTCGAATTGGACGTGGCAGGAACCATCACCCAAACCTCCGTTTGGGCCGACGGCACAACCTGCAACAACACCCTCGATTTTGATGTGGACGTGAGCCCCATGCCGGAGATTGAATGGACGTTGAACAACCGAAACATCTGCGCCGGAGATGACGCGGGGCTCATCGTCAGCAACGCCTCCTCCCAAGCTGTGGATGTCACCTGGGAATTGCCAAATGGAACGACGGGAACGGTGAATGGCATCACTGAGGACAGCGGGAACGCAGGAGGAGTCATCCTTTTGGCGGGAAGCAACTTTCCAAGCGCAGGACAATATGTGGTCACGGCCACCCCAACGGATGCCTTAGGGTGCATTGGAAATCCGATCGAGGGCTTGGTCGAAGTGGAAAACAACCCCACGGCAAATGCCTTCTTCGCAGAGACCTGCGAAGGTGAAACCGCCATTCCAACCGGAGTCGCCACAGGATCACAGTACAGCTACGCGTGGTCGACTTCCGGCAGCGCGACGTTGGGTCAAGGCGCCTCGACGGCCGCACCAGAAATTGACAACGTGGCCTGCGGTGATGTTGTCAGTCTCGTGGTGACGGAAACGTTTGTCATCGACGGCGAGGTGCGCGATTGCACCTCTGAAGAACAATTTGTGGCACTCGACGTCGTGGCCAATCCTCACCCTGAACTCACCACCGATTCGCCGCTCTGCAATGGCGTGGATGTAGTGCTCGACCTCACAGACCTCAGCGATGTCTCTGGGTGTGAGAATGACACCACAATTTACCAATGGACTTTGGATGACGGCATGACCGTCATGAATGACAGCGTTCTTGGGTCGGTGACCTTGCAGGATGCCGCGTTTGAAACGCTGAATGTGACCATTGAAGCCACTGCGACAGGAAGTGGAGGTGCGATGTGCACGACGATGTCGGATTTTGTGTTTGAACTGAATGAAAATCCGACGCTTCCCAGCCTTCCCATGGATTGGGTCATTTGCGACGGTGGGGAGTTGTTGATCGACGAGGATGTCGAGGGCACCCCCGGTCCGAACGGAGGCATCCTCACCTACTCGTGGAACAACACTGGCGTGCCTGCAGCATTTGTGATCACGCCTTCGGGCTCACCTGCAAGCCCAGAAGCCGTGGTGACTGTGATGGACGGCACGTCTGCCAGTTTCGGCGAGGTGACCTTGACGGCAATCGACCAGTTGGGCTGCATGACTGAGGCTTCGACGACCATTGACATCTTGGACTTGCCCGTGGCAGTCAACGCGACTTGGTCTGACGACGTCTTGTGCTCTGGCCAAATGCTGACCCTCAATTTGGATGACATCACCACAGATGCTGCTTTGACAGATACGGTATCATACACGTGGAGCGTCACCGGAAGCAATGGCGAATCCTACACCGTGTCCAACGTAAACGCCTTTCAAGACGAGGTAATTGACTTGGTCATTCCGGATGCCCCATTTGACGCAGGCCTTGCGCCGCTCTCTTTGGGTTTGGTGCTGAACATGGACGACGGCACGTGCCAGAGTCAACAGTCTTGGGATGACGTTGTGGATGTGTATCCCAACCCAGAAGTCCAGCTGGTGACCGACAACGACGTCTGTGATGGCTCCGATTGGGCAGGTGTTTTGGTCGGTGCTTACGCCCTGTCGTGGACGGCGGGTTCAGGAATCACCTACGACGGAGTGTTGATCGACGACAGCCTGTTTTTGAATTTGCCTTGGGGCGAATTTGGCGTGGTCACAGACGACTCGGTCCCTGTTTCCTTTCTTTTGGATGTCACATCCGACTACGGGGTGGCTCAGTGTTCAAGCACCTCTGAGATGACGTTGGATGTGTTGGAAAATCCTGAAGTGAACATCACTTCGTCAGACGCCATCTGTGTGGGTTCCACCGAGACTTTGACAGCTCAACCTGTGCCAGGCACGGGACAGGGCGGACTGACGTATGCATGGAGCAACGAGGACAATCCAGAAGCCTTTGACATTGCCACACCCAATGCTGCAGTCACCGACTTCGAGGTCCATGTGGACGGCGTCATTCCCGACGCGGGAAGCGTGTTGTTGACGGTGACCGACCAAGAGGGCTGTGTGGGCGTTTCTCCCGTCAGCACCATCACCATCCACGAGCTTCCTGTGCTGGGCGATTTGACGGTCCTCCCCGATGCCGTGTGCTCGGGAACGACGTTTGACATCACCTTGAACGGCATCACGGTGGACGATGGCCTCAACATCAATGACGTGCAATACACGTGGAGTGCAGATGTGAACGGTGTGAACCTTCCCGTCGATGGGACGGGGTTGAATGTCACCACGACTCCTTCCCTCGATGACGTCCCCTTTCAGGATTTTGTGGGGCCTGAATTGCTCAGCCTGCAGTTGACCGCATCCGTTGCGGGCTGCACCACCACAGCTGAATGGGACGACGTGGCGGAGGTCTACCCCAATCCCCTTGCCGAAGTCGACAACGAATTCGTGTGCATCGGCCAAAATTGGGAGACCACCATCACCGGATGCGAAGTCCTCACCGTGTACGGTCAGAACGGACTCCCCGACAGCACTTGGACCACCGCTGACCCTGCGACGGGCATTGACATCTCATTGAGCCCGGATTACTTTGATGGTGTTGGCACCCAAACGCAGAACACTTTCGAATTCTACCGAGGCGTCACCTATGCAGATCCAGGACTCACGTGCTTCACGGAGGCACCCTTTGTGATGAAGCGACGCAGCGCCCCTGCCTTCTCCATTTCGGGGGACGACAACAGCGGTCCGGCCAGCGACTTCATCATGTGCGACGGGGCCGACATGGTTCTGGAGGCGAACGTTGTCTTTGGCGGTGGCATTGCCTACGAATGGTCGCAACTCGTGGATGACGGCTCAGGGAATGCAACATTGCAGCCCCTGTCAAGCACCGACGAAGACGTCGTTTTCGTGGATGTGGAAGCGTCGGCCCCGTTGGATGTGCCCACGCTGGTTGAAGGGGTTGCCTTTGTGACCTACACCTATGATGGCGCCTCCACACCTGCCGATTTTCAATGCGTCGTGGAGGAGCCCTGGAGCTTCCAAGTCTTGCCCACGCCAGTCATTTCGTGGAGCACGTCTGCATCCCATGTCTGCGACGATGACGATGTCGACATCAGCGTGACCTTGGATGCGGGGGCCACCACGCTCAACGGTGCCGGCGTCACTTGGGATTGGGCCTGGAGCGGAAGCACCATCAACCAAACCAACCCGACCTCCTCCCCTTCGGATGTGGTGACCGTCGAGGCGCAATACGAGAGCACCTTAGATGGCACGTTTGACCAAAACTTCAATGTCACGGTCACCGACAGCTACGGCTGCCTGTCCACACCTCCAACGGTGATTCCCATCACCGCATTGGAGCGCGCTGAGGTTGGATTGGAACGTCCAGTTGCTTGCTCCTACGACACGCTTCAAGTGCTCGCCAAGGGAGGCGATGTGTACACCTGGAGTGTCGACACGGCCACAGTCGATGGGTACCTTGAAGATGCCGTTTACTTCCCCAGCTACGCGGCGACAGGAGACTCCATCCAAACCCTGGTGTTGTTCAACCCGACGCACGGCGATGTCATCGCGGTGACTGGAGGAGTGGTGTATGAAGTGAGTGAGACCGAGACCGTCACTTGCGAAGCCACAGAAGACATCCTTCTCGTCATTTTTGACGAACCTGCATTGGACATGAGCTTCTCCGGAGATCCTGCGCCCTACTGCGATGGCGACGTTCTCTCGTTCCAGGACCTCAACACCGACATGCCACAAAACGTGACGTACGACTACTGGACTTCGGCCGGCTTGGATGTCATGAACGAGGTGAGCAACACCGTTTCCTTCTCATTGCAGAGCGAGGAAACGACGTTTGAAGTGACCAAGTACCGCGCGTACATTGCCCAAGCGGACACCATCTACTGCAGCACGTTTGGCACGGAAAGTTTTGACGTCATTGGCAACCCAGTCATTGCCGTCGACGGCGATGCCGGGATTTGTCAAGATGGCTTGGGATCCGTCGTCTGTGAGGTCAGCGACCCCGACAGCACCTTCTTTTACACGCCGACGTGGACGGCCTCGGCCAATGCCGACACTTCTGTCATCAACCTTGGCGCCACGTCATTTGGCCTCGATGTCGCCTCTGTCAACGGCATCACGACTGCGTCCGAGCCCAACCTAGTCTTCTCGGTGTATGTGAAAGATGACAACGGATGCACGTCTGAAACGGTGTCGTACGAAATGCAGGTGGTGGCCACGCCCATCCTTGACATCACAGACGGTTTGATGGATGACCAATGTTCTCCTTCGGAAGATTGCATGCAAGTCGCCCTGTTGAACGAAGATTTGACAGGGGTGGATGTGTTGTACTTCTGGGACAACGAAGCGGGCAGCAACAACGACGGCATCTGCGTCAATTTTGTCAATCCCACGGAGTGCCCGTTCACCGACTCAACCAAAGTCACCGTCCGATACGAGCACACGTTGGTGAATGGCGAAACGGTGTTCTGCGAAAGTTCTGCCGTCGACAGCACGGTGGTCAACCCCACCCCGCTTCCCAACTTCTCATTGGAAGCACCTCAGGCCTGCTTGGACCTCGAGAACCTGAACTGCGTGCCTGTCCTTCATGACACCGCGGCCTACAGCGTGTGCGAAGGAGACAGCCTGAGCTACGAGTGGTTTGTGACACCCTTGGGAGACTTGATCCAAAACAACTTGGTCACGGACGATTTGACCACCCCATTCCCCTCGATTTGCGTGGACACTGCGGGGGTGTTGAACGTGGTGCTGGAAATCACCAACAGCTACGGATGCGCACAAACCACCTCCAACGTGCCCTTCACGGTCCGAGGTTTGCCAGTGCCGGAGCTGACCTTCGAGCAGCCTTCCATTTGTTTGCCCACGACAGTGTCGATTTTGAACTCCTCTTCAGGAGCCGCCGACTTCGCCATGTCCATCCCAGGGTACCCGACCTACGAAAATTTCCTCTCTCCCCTGGAACTCGACGTGGAATTCCCGGGGTATTACAATGCAGAATTCACGGTGTCCAATACCCACATCATCGATGGCCATGAGCTGACGTGCTCGGTGGACACGGAATACGTGAATGCCTTTGAAGGCCGCACCCCACCCGTGGCTGAATTCGCGGTGTTGCCAGACACCCTCATCGAATTTGTGAATCCGGTGGTTGAGTTTGTGAACCTCTCTGAGGGACAAATCGAAAACATTTGGTCTTTCGGAAACGGCGAAGGTTCAGGCGAATTGGACCCCGAAGTGGAATACGAGGCCGCTGGATTCTACAACGCCCAGTTGCAAGTGGTCAACGAGTATGGCTGCACCGACGTGCACTCCCAAGAGATCGAGGTCTACACCGACCTGTACATCTACGTGCCCACGGCCTTCACGCCCGACAACGATGGGTTGAACGACGCTTGGCTTCCCTCCATCATTGGTCAAGATGTCATCGCCACCTACGAGTGTTCCGTGTTCACGCGTTCAGGAGACCGCGTCTTCTACACCACCGACCCGAACAAAGCGTGGATCGGCGGCAACGATTTGTCTGGAGAGGGAGCGCACTACAGCAGTGGTGGAGAAGTCTTTGCGTGGCGCATCCTCATCAAAAAGAAGGATGGCCAAGGCGCCAAGACCTACACGGGGCACGTGACCATGATTCGTTGATTCGAAGAAGATGCAAATGCGATGGGTGATCGGGTTGATGGCGCTCGCGTGGGGCAACCTCGCTGCGCAGTCGATTGTCACCCCTTTGGGAAGCGGCGAAGAAACGCGCTTGCGGGCCCCCGTTGTCAGTGATGCAGACACGGTCTACCAGAAGCACGAGACCCTGATCAATGTGCAATTCAGCCAGGTTCAGTTGAGCCAATGGGCCGCCGGTGGACAAAGTTCGGCGAGCCTCATTGCCAAGCTCGACCAATTTTGGGAATACGACGGCACGACCTTTGGATGGGACACGGAACTCCATGCAGCCTTTGGTCTGCTCCACCGTCCCGATGAGAA
>JBMZAL010000022.1:7034-11567 GCA_049611325.1 Flavobacteriales bacterium | reverse complement strand
GGGCTGACGGCCGATTTCTGTCGAAGCCTCGGTGCCCAGTTCCAACTTCGAGGCTTGCGCAATGCAGTGGACCTTAGCTACGAACAAACGCTGGCGCACATGACCCGCGCCATGCACCCCGATTTGGACACGGTCGTGCTGTTGACGGATCCAGAGTACGCATCCATTCATTCAACCGTGGTGCGCGACGTCCATGCCCATGGCGGCGATGTTTCCCCGTTCGTGCCTGAAGCCATTTTGCCATGGTTCGCTTCCCAAGGGTGATGCGCTTGATGACGGTGTGCTGCGCACTGGCGTGGACAGGTGCACAGGGGCTGTGGGCCCAAACCGACGTGGTCGTCCAATGGATGGATGAAGAGGGGAACCCAGCCTGTCAATTTCCCGACGCCGGTCACACGCTGCATGTCAGCGCGTGGATCGACGGCGTGACCCAAACGGCCATTCAAGCCGAAGATTTGGTGGTGGACAGCACAGGGACAAGTCTCTGGCCCGATGTGGCCTCTGGCGTGTACACCCTGGAAGCGTTGCCGTGGTCGTGGACGTTGGTGATTGAGCCTCAAGTGGAGGTGGACACGGTGACCTTGATTTGGCCAAGTCGTCCGTTCCAAGGTCTGCGCAAGAATCCGTCCAAAGTGCGGTATGCCGAAGGGCATCCAGGCGCAGCGGTGGACAGCCTTCAATTGTGGCTCAGCCAGCAACTCGATTCGCTCGACCTCGACCAGCTCATGGCGTCGGGCGCTGTGGGGGCCAACTCGGCTCAGAGCGCTGCGGCCCGTGAGGCGTTGGCCCGTGCCCTTGAACGAGGCAACCAAGAAATTGCAGCGCGTTTGACGTTGGCGCCACACACGCTGTGGGGAGATCTCATGGCTTCCCTCGTGCGGGAGTGGCAGATGAGTTTGGGGGCCACAGAGGACCTCGCGGCGCTTCGCGCTTGGGAGGGCTCGGAGCAGGCGCGTTCGTGGAAAGACCGATTGGCTTCTCCGGGTTGGTGTTCCTCGTGGGAATTGCAACACGACCAATGGTGGGATGTGCTTGAAGAGGCCCGCCGGCCGTGGCGTTCTTGGGTCGCGATGGGCGACGTGGACAGCTTGTGTCAGGCGACCGGTTGGTCGTTGGATGAATTGCATGTGGCCATGTGGATGGGGCAAGGCCAAACCTGGAGCCGATGGGCCGACTCGTGGTGGGATTTGCGTTGGAAGGACCAGTGCGACGTGGCGGGCATCCGTCGAGAATCTGACCAAGCCCGCCGTTACGTGTTGACGGGCCAAGCCTGGGGGGACGTCATGTGGATGATGCCCAACGGAGACCTCGAGCCTGCATGGGCAGGGGAGGGCGACTGGCGCGTTTGGTTGATCACGCGCTCAGGCTCGGCGTCAGGCACACGTGAATGGTCCATTTTGCGCTCGTGGATGGCCAACCAAGCTCCGAAAGACGTGTCATGGGGCGTGCTTTCTGTCGATGCGAACGAAGAGGGGTGGTCCTCCACCTTGGCGCAGCGAGAACAAATTCGAGAGCGCATCCGCTGGGTCGGAAGAGACCCCAGTTGGTGGGACCGATTGGACGTGTCGCGTGTTCCACAGGTCGTGGTCGTTCGTCCTGACGGTGAGATCCACACGCACCATGCCTCGCTTCCAAGCGAAGGGCTCTTTGCCGAGCTGAAGCGTTGGCGCCTCACGGTTCGCTGAACTGCACTTCAGACGGCCCTCAATCAGGCCGACTCACCTTCGTTTTCTGCAGGAAGCAGGGCGTCCAAGACGATGCGAATGCTGCCAAAGGTGTTCTGCGTGACCTCCTCCGAAAAAGGCGGTTGAAGCCACGTCACATCCGAGATGCCTTCGATGGCTTGTGGGATGCCTTTGGTTTGGGTTCCGGCATGACGCATGGGATACCAAAACGTGGTTTTCAGGTGCACCACACCGCCTGCTTCGTAAGTGTGGAAGGTGGTGAATGCATCCCCGGTCAAGGTCAGGTCGGTGATGCCGGTTTCTTCTTCCACCTCACGCACCGCAGCTTCTTCCAAGCGCTCGCCTGGTTCGAGCTTGCCCTTCGGGAGGTCCCATTTTCCGTTGCGCTGAATCCAAAGAACATGACCCTCGTCATCCCGCACCACGCCCCCTGCGGCCGCGAGCTCGTGGTAGCCCGAACAAAAGGTCATCCACACGTGGTCCAAATCGTTGGCGTAGACCTTCACCTCGTTCACTTCTGGGCTGCGCTTCAACATGGTGGGCAGGTCGCGAAGCATGCGTTCGGTCGGGTTCAGCAAGGTCATTGTGCCCTCGGAAGTGGAACCGGATGGAGCCGGCATTTTCTCAGGCATCGGGCGAAATTTCACCCGGCGATTCAGCATGAATACATCGTAGCTTTGTGACATGACCATTGCGTCCGACCAACGCCGAAAGGTAGCGGAATTCTTGCTCCGCATCAAAGCCATCCAGCTGCGTCCTTCTGACCCCTTCACGTGGGCGAGTGGACGTCTTTCACCCATCTATTGTGACAACCGAAAGCTGCTTTCTCATCCTGCTGTGCGCACGTTTGTCAGGCAGCTGACGAGCGAGTTGATTGAGGAGCGCTACGGCAAGCCCGATGGGATTGCGGGGGTGGCCACGGGGGGCATCGCCTTGGGGGCCTTGGTCGCCCAAGAAATGGGCTTGCCATTCTGCTACGTGCGGAGTTCGGCCAAATCACATGGCACCGGCCAGCAAGTGGAAGGGGACCTCGATACCATGCGCAACGTGGTTGTCATCGAAGACCTGATTTCCACCGGCAAAAGCAGCTTGAATGCGGTGGCAGCCTTGCGCGAGGCCGACCTCGAAGTCAAGGGCCTTGTCGCCATCTTCTCTTATGGATTTTCGGATGCGGTGGCGCGTTTTGAGGAGGCCAAGTGCCCGATGGAAGTGCTCACCGATTACCCCACCATGTTGGAGCAGGCCCAGGCGGAGGGCTACATCACGGAAGAACAATCCAAGCTTCTCGCGGCGTGGTCTGCAGACCCGGTGGCGTGGAGTGACGAACGCCAAAAAGCATGACGCGCATTGAATCGCCTGTGGTCCGTGTGGCCGCATCTCCTGCCAAGGTTTCGCAGGACTTTCGAGATTGGAAGACCTTTGGGGAATTGCTCGCCGAAGGCCCTGTGTCCGACTTCAAGGCAGAGGGTGACAAGTGTTCGTTCAAGGTCACAGGCGGTGTGGCTGTGCATTTGGTTCGTACATCGGACAACAGCGCTTCGGAGGGCACGGTGTTGACCCTCGCCACGGAGGCGCCCACGCCGGTGAAATTCACGCTCGACGTCGCAGTTCACTCCGACGGCGACGGCGCCACATGTCAGGTGGGGTGCGATGCGGATTTGAACCCCTTCACCAAGATGATGGTGGAGCCGGCTTTGAAGGGCTTGTTCAGCCAAATGGCGGACACGCTCCAAGCGCGTTATTGAGAGATTGACTCAGCGGTGCTTACCAGCACCATTGCACTTCAGACGACGACAGCCACTCTGAAGGAGGGAGGGTTTCTGCTTCACGTGGCGACGACCACTCAAAGCGTCCTTGACCTTCTGCATTCACCCCTCGGAACATGCCATGCCAGGTTCGTTCGTGAACGACAAAGGTCCTCGGCTCTCCAAGACCAAACAACGCGTCGTGGTAGTCCTCCATCAACCCGTCGACGCCGCCTTCAAGCCGCCTCATAATCCCCTCGGCAAGGGCGATCGCAAGGTCTGAAGGCGTCAGCTCCTCTTGCCACGCTTCGGCCAAGCTCACCGCAGGGTAGCTCCGGCCAAGCCGGCTCGAGCCGACGTTGATGCCTACGCCAATGACGGTGGTGGACCATTGGCTGCCACGCCACACATTTTCGACCAAAATTCCCGCAGCCTTGCGGTGTTCTCCAGCGTGCCACACCAGCACATCGTTGGGCCATTTCACGCGAATCGCACCCGGGGATTGGCTGGGGGGCAGGTGATGGGAAAGGAGGTCTCGCACGGCCAAGGCCACGTGCATGTTGACCAAGGTGGGGCTCCAGTCGGCCTGCACGGGAATGGCCAAACTCAAGCACAAGTCGCGACCTGCTTCAGAGCTCCATCGGCGGTCCCGTTGACCGCGTCCTTGAGTTTGGTGGTCCGTGGTGAACAACACCGGTCCCTGCGGGAGGGTGTGCCTCAACCATTCCATGGCCCACTGGTTGGTGCTCGGAACGGAAGGGAGGTGGTGATGTTGCCAGATCATGGTTTGGCATTCCTTGGCAGGGCCCTTCGCGGACTTGCCGGCCAGATGCCCTCCAAAAGTAGTACCTTTGAGACTGCGGAAGCACGGATGAATTCGATCACACCTCCCCCTACAGAAGCCCTCGCCCACGTGGTGGTCCAGGGCTTGGAAGCCGTCAAGGCCCAAGACATTGTCTCGCTGGATTTGCGTCCCTTGACGCATGCCATCGCGTCCACCTTCATCGTGGCCTCGGCGTCCAGCCGAACGCAGGTTGAAGCGCTGGCCCGGTCGGTGGAACAAGCAACTTCTGAGACGTTGAATGAACGTCCATGGGGGGTTC
>JBMZAL010000022.1:0-7024 GCA_049611325.1 Flavobacteriales bacterium | reverse complement strand
GAATGGGTCATTCTCGACTACAGCGATGTGGTCGTGCACATCTTCCACAACGAAGCCCGCGCACATTATGCGTTGGAAGAATTGTGGGGAGATGCCCCCGTTCAACACCACACCTCGAACTGACAACCATGGACAAGAAATCTCCCAAAGTCAATAACCCTGGCAACGACAAATCAGGACAGCCCGGAGGCAAGCCTGGACGTCAGATGAACTTCTACTGGGTGTATGCCATCGTGGCCGTGCTCTTGCTGACCACGATCATGCTGGGAGAATCCAGTGGGCAGAAGAAGGTGCAATGGCCCGAATTCAAAGAAATGGCCGAAGCCGGTCAAATCGAACGGGTGACCCACAATGGTCACACGGCCAACCTGTTCTTCACCAAGGAAGTGCGGGACAGTTTGCTCGGAGAGAAGTCCGACCCTCAGCTCTTGCAGGCCCTTTACGCCGGTGCGGATGCGTCGATGAACATCCCTGACGGCGAGGCGTACCAGACCGACTTGAAGGAATTGCAGGAGGCGCACGGATTTGACCTGCGTTACGATCCACCCAACGAATGGGGAGGGCAAATCCTGTCTTGGGTCATTTTCCTTGGCCTGATGGTCGTGGTTTGGATGTTCCTGATGCGTCGCCTCGGAGGCGGCGCGCCGGGCGGAGGCCAAATCTTCAACATCGGCAAATCCAAAGCCCAAGTCTTCGAAAAAGGAGAAGGCACCGACGAGACCTTCAACAACGTGGCGGGCGTGGATGGTGCAAAGGAAGAACTCCAAGAAATCGTGGACTTCCTCAAGCATCCCGACAAGTACACCGAGCTCGGGGCGAAGATTCCCAAGGGCGCGCTTCTCGTGGGCCCTCCGGGCACGGGCAAGACCTTGCTCGCCAAGGCGGTTGCCGGCGAAGCCCAAGTGCCTTTCTTTAGCTTGAGTGGTTCGGATTTTGTCGAGATGTTTGTGGGTGTAGGCGCGTCGCGTGTTCGTGATCTCTTCAAGCAGGCCAAAGAGAAGTCGCCAGCCATCATCTTCATCGACGAGATCGACGCCATTGGCCGGGCACGGGGCAAGAACGCCAACTTCGGGTCCAACGACGAGCGCGAGAACACCCTGAACCAGCTCCTGACCGAGATGGACGGGTTTGGGACCAACAGTGGCGTGATCATCCTCGCGGCGACCAACCGCGCCGACATTTTGGACAAGGCCTTGATGCGTGCCGGTCGTTTTGACCGTCAGATCTATGTGGACATGCCGGACGTCAATGAGCGCAAGGCCATTTTCGATGTGCACCTGCGTCCCATCAAAACTGACAACTCGGTGGACATCGATTTCCTGTCGAAGCAGACGCCTGGATTCAGCGGCGCCGACATCGCCAATGTGTGCAACGAAGCGGCCTTGTTTGCCGCACGAAAAGACCGAAAACTCGTCGTGCACCAGGATTTCTTGGATGCGGTGGACCGCATCATCGGCGGACTGGAAAAGCGCACCAAAGTCATCACGGAAAACGAGAAAAACACCATCGCGTTCCACGAAGCGGGACACGCTGTGGTGAGTTGGTTGGTCGAGTTTGCCTCGCCGCTTGTGAAGGTCAGCATCGTGCCTCGAGGCCAAAGCCTCGGCGCCGCATGGTACCTCCCTGAAGAACGTGCCATCACCACCACAGAGCAGATCTTCGATGAGATGTGTGCGGCGTTGGGCGGACGTGCAGCGGAGGAAATCATGTTTGGCAAGATCTCCACGGGTGCGCTGAGCGACCTCGAGAAGGTGACCAAGCAGGCCTACTCCATGGTGTCGATTTACGGGTTGAACGAACGCATTGGCAACCGCAGCTACTACGACAGCCGCGGCGAAAACTCGTTCACCAAGCCGTACAGTGAGGAAACCGCCCGGATCATTGACGAAGAAGTCAGCGCGGTGATTGAAAAGGCATACGACCGCGCCAAGGACATCTTGGCGACCAACCGCGACAAGTTGGAGGCCCTGGCCCAATCGCTGTTGGACAACGAGGTCATCTTCAAGGAAGACGTCGAGCGCATTTTGGGTGCGCGTCCGTTCCTTTCGGCCACCCCGGCGTTGGCCGAACCCGCTGCTGAGCCCGCCACCGAGCCTGAAAATCCAACTGCGGACACGTCCGAAAGCGCAGAGGCGCCGGACAATGCCGAAGCGCCGGACAACGCACCTGAAAGCCCGAAGGAGGACGCATGAAGGGATGGATGCTTGTGACGCGGTGTCCTGACGCCACCATGGCGCCCCTCATTCAAGGCGGACTCGAGGCCGAAGGCATCCCTTGTGTGGTCATGAACAAGCAAGACTCGAGCTACGTCGGCATGTGCTTCGCGGTGCGGCCCGTGGAGATTTGGGTTCCGGAGGCACACGCGGCTGCCGCAGAAGCTTGGCTCAACGCAAAGGAGGAATGACGGCGGCCAACCGGAACGAGACCGTCACACGTGCCCTTACCGGTGTGGTGTTTGTGGCCGTCGTGATGGGGGCCGTGGCGTGGTCGGCGTGGAGCAATGCCTTGTTGTGGGCAGTTGTGGCTGTCTTGGCCTGGGCCGAGTGGTTCAAGGCGCCCGAGGGACCTCCCACGTCTTGGCCCAAGCCTTTGCTTTTTCTCTTCCCAGTGCCTGCCCTCGCCGCCTTGGTGTGGATGGGGGAGGCCGAGCCCTATGACCCGTGGCCGATTCTGAGTTTTTTGTGGATGATTTGGGCCAACGACACGGGGGCCTATATGGTGGGTAAGCCGTTTGGGAAACGCAAGCTTTGGCCCGCGGTGTCTCCGGGCAAATCGTGGGAAGGCACCCTTGGAGGCGTGGCCGCCGCCGCGTGTGTGGCGTGGGCTGCGCTTGGTCTGGAATGGCTTTGGCTTGGCGGATTGATGGGGGGCTTGTCCACGGCAGGCGATTTGACCCAAAGCGCGTGGAAGCGCCGTCGCCACATGAAGGACTCGGGCAATTTGCTGCCGGGACATGGCGGCATCATGGACAGGTTTGACGGATTTTTCTACGCCGCCCCGGTCTATGTCGTGATTTGGTGCATTTTCGCACCCTAAAACACCGATCGCATGACGTTGCACAGAGAAGGATATGGTTTGGTCACCTTGGCAGTCAGCCTGGCTGTGGGGGCTGTGGTGTTGCTTTTGTGGTTGGAAACCGAGATGTGGTTGGTTCAGCTTGTGGCTGGCCTTGGCCTGTTGGATGTTGTGTTGATTGCGCAATTCTTTCGAATTCCCAAGCGTGTGCCTGTCGCAGCAGAAGGCCAAATCCTCTGTCCCAGCGACGGCAAAGTCGTGGTCATCGAGGAAGTGGAGGAGCCTGAGGTTTTTGGCGACAAGCGCATTCAGGTGAGCATTTTCATGAGTCCGCTCAATGTCCATGCCCAGTGGGCCCCCATGGCCGGCGAGGTCACCCATGCGAATTACCATCCCGGCAAATACCTCGTTGCGTGGCACCCCAAGAGCAGCACGGAAAACGAACGCACGACGCTCGTGATCGACGGCGACCGTGGGCCCGTGCTGTTCCGTCAGATTGCCGGTGCCGTCGCGCGACGCATTCGCTGGTACATCGAACCAGGGCAGCGCGTCGAACTCGGGGAAGAAGTGGGCTTCATCAAGTTTGGTTCCCGCATCGACGTTTTCCTTCCCTTGGGTTCGGAGATTCATGTCGGGCTCGAAGAGAAGGTGAAGGGCCGCGAGACGGTGCTGGCCACCTTGCCCCAGTGAGGGGTTTGGTCTTCCCCTTTGTGAGAATTACTTTGGGGGCCAAATCCACTTTTGATGAAACAATTTGCCTTTTTCGCGCTCGGTCTGTTGGCCGCCGCACCTACGTTTGCCCAAAAGCACGCGCTTGAGCAAACCCCTCAAGTCGCCCTCTCTGCCCGAGTAAAGGCGCCCATGCCCACCCACGCGGTGTTGGACATCAATCACCGTCCCGAAACGCCGGTGAATTCTCAAAACCTCGCCAGTGCAGACCACATTCAGTCTCGCGATCTTGTCATCGAGCGTCAGGTCTTGGGCTTGACCCAGTACGACCTTCAATCCAATGCCGCCATCGACGACCGCATGGCGGGCAACGAAGCTGCGGTCAGCGCCGCATGGATCATGAGCTTGGACGTCAGCCCCTTTGAGGACCGCGGCTCCGGCTACAACTTCTTTGACGGCAACGTGTGGGGCGAGCAGCCCTACGAGCGTGTGGAAGACGTCCGCATCGGTTGGCCTTCCATCAACCACATGGGCGACGGCCGTGAAGTGATCATCAGCCATGCGGGCATTGAGACAGGACTTCACATGGTGCGCCGCGATGCAGGCACGGGTTCTTGGGAAGACTCAGACCTCCCCAATTCCGCCTACCTCGAAGACAGCACCACCGTGGGCAACCTTTGGCCTCGTGCCGCAGTGGGTGGCTTGAACGACGAGATCATCCACGTCATCTGCATCACCACGCCTGTGGCGAACGGTGGTGTGGAGTACCAAGGTCAGGACGGCGCATTGCTGTACTACCGCTCGCTGGACTACGGAGACACGTGGGAAATGCAAACCTTCCCGCAACTGGACACGTCCAACTTCATCAACATGAGCGCCGACGCCTACGCCATCCACGCCGATGGCGGAACCGTGGCTTTCGCGGTCTTCAATGACTTGCAGGACAGCTTCATCATGATTTCGGAGGACGCAGGCGACAACTGGGAATACCACATCCTCGCGGACTTCCCGGTCGACATGTACCAAATCGACAGCGGCTTGCCCGACAGCCTGGGCTACGACTTTGATGGCGACGGCATCTTCGCCGAGTATTTGAATTCCGACGGGGCAGGGGATGTGCACGTGGACGAGTTTGGTACGGTGCACTGCGTCTTTGGGGCGATGTACTATGCAGATGCCGACACGACAGACGCCAACTTTAGCTTCTTCCCAGGCACCAACGGACTCCAGTACTGGCGCGAAGACTTCGGCAACGACAGCAGTGTGACCATTGCGTACGCGTACGACATCGATGAAAGCGGTGGCCTTGATTTGGATGACGACATTGCCGCCTATTTCGTGAACCTCGCAGGCATTCCCAGCATGGGATCTGACGAGGATGGCAACCTCTACGTCAGCTACAGCGCCATCATGGAGAACTACAGCTCCGGCACCCAAAACTACCGTCACGTGTACCTCGTGAATTCTCAAGACAATGGGGACACGTGGAACAGCGACGACGCATGCGACTTGACGCCAGACATCGATTTTGATGGCTACGAGTCTGTGTTCGCCTCCATCAGCCCCCGATTGACCGACCACGTGGAATTGATTTACCAACGCGACTTCGAACCAGGATTGCACATCCGCGGTGACGAAGACCCCATGGATGTCAATGAAATCGTGCACATCCGCGTGCCCATTGCGGACCTCGGCGAGTGTGCCGACATCGACTTTGAAGATTGGGTGGGTGTGGCTGAGGCCTTCCACCCCGGTCAGGTTCAGTTGTTCCCCAACCCCGCCAACGCGCAGGTGGAATTGATCATCGACCGTCCGGGTGCGCACGACGTACGCGTGTTGGACATCGAAGGCCGTCAGCACATGGCCTGGACCACCACGGGATTGGTGGAACGCATGGATGTGCGGGCGCTGACCTCAGGCATGTACTTCGTCGAATTGACCCAAGGAACGCAACGCATGGTGGTGCGCCTCGCGGTCCAGTGAGTCCACGGCTTTTGACTTTGAGAAAGCGGCACTTCGGTGCCGCTTTTTTTGTGCCTCAACCCATCTTTGCGCCATGAACGTCCACTTGCTTTCCATCGGCGATGAGCTGCTCATTGGCCAAACCGTCAACACCAACGCTGCCTGGATGGGCAAGCGGTTGACCGAAGATGGCTGGCGGGTGTCTCGCGTGGTCTCGTTGTCAGACGACCCGGACACAATTCGCCGAGAATTGGACCGGGCGCTGGAGGCGGCGGATGCCGTGTTGTTAACCGGCGGATTGGGGCCCACCAAAGACGACCTGACCAAGCATGTGCTGGCCGAGCATTTTGGGACGGAGCTCGTGATGCATGAAGACATCGCAGCCCAAATCCAAGCGTGGTTCGAATCGCGCAATGTGCCGTTTCTCGAGGTGAATCGACTTCAGGCCATGTTGCCCCGCGCATGCACGGTGCTGCCCAACCCTTTGGGCACGGCCTCGGGCATGTGGTTTGAGCGGCCTTCGGGCAAGGTGGTGGTGAGCATGCCAGGCGTGCCCTACGAGATGGAGGGGTTGATGGACAACGAGGTCCTGCCTCGCTTGCGCACCCACTTCAAGCTGCCGACGACGTTGTACGAAACCGTGGTCACCGCAGGCATCGGCGAGTCGTCGTTGGCCGCGTTGGTGGCCGATTGGGAGGAGGCCCTGCCTGCAAAAGGGGTGTCTCTGGCGTACCTGCCTTCGCCAGGGCAGGTGAAGGTCCGCTTGGGCGTGCAAGGACCTGCCGAAGACCGCACATCGCTCACCCAACTTTTGAAATCCGAAGCCGACGCTTTTGTGGCTCTGGCTGCAGACCATGTCATTGGCCGGGGCCACTCGGGACTGCCTGAGGCGGTGCTCGGCATGCTTCAGAAACGAGGCCAAACCGTCTGCACCGCGGAATCGTGCACGGGCGGGCGCATTGCGTCTATGCTCACCTCGGTGCCGGGCGCCAGTGCGTCGATGTGGGGTGGGGTGGTGGCTTACGACAACAGCGTCAAGCAAGAGATCCTTGGCGTGTCTCCCGAATCCCTTGCCGAGCACGGTGCCGTCAGTGAGGTCGTGGTGATAGCCATGGCAAGAGGCGCCCGAAAGCAACTGGGCACAGATTGGGCGGTCGCCACGTCTGGCGTGGCAGGTCCGAGCGGAGGGACGGAAGAAAAGCCCGTGGGCATGGTGTGGATGGCCGTGGCTGGACCGGAGGGAGAACGGGCGTGGTGCCATCGGTTTGGTTCGCAGCGAGAGCGCATTGTTCAGCGGGCGTCACGCCGCATTTTGACCCATCTTCACGAAGCCTTGCGAGAAGGTGGGGGTGAAGGTTGGATGAATGGCGAAAAAGTT
>JBMZAL010000021.1:11402-11622 GCA_049611325.1 Flavobacteriales bacterium | reverse complement strand
CTACCCCTCGCCGATTCAGCCCGACAAAGCTGCGTCAGATCGGGATTTTGATGCCGCGGTCCGGTGGGTCTTGAAGCGCATCGCGCGGATTCATCTCGTGGCAGGAAGCCACAACGAGGAGAGCAACTTGAAGTTGTGCCAATGGATGGCCGAGATGGGGATGGAGCCCGGGGATGCGCGGGTGTCGTTTGCCCAACTTTTGGGCATGAGTGACCCCATC
>JBMZAL010000021.1:0-11392 GCA_049611325.1 Flavobacteriales bacterium | reverse complement strand
CATGGCTACAACGTGGCCAAATACGTGCCCTACGGCCCCATTCGTGAGGCCATCCCCTACCTGATTCGTCGCGCCCAGGAAAACACCTCGGTGGCGGGTCAGACGTCACGCGAGCTGACCTTGCTCCGCGAAGAGCAACAGCGACGCCAGCGGGTTCGCGCGGAAGGCTGAGGCCTTCGGGGATTCTCGAAGAGCGTTAGAATGAGAGGGTGGCGCCGGCGCGGAACGCGCGCGGCATGCCTGGACGCAAGCCGTAGGGACGGCGCGCTACCACGTACGTGTCGTTGAAGACGTTGGTGACGCCGGCGAACCATTCAAGATGACCTTGGGCTTGGAAGCGAACGCCCGCGTCAAGTACGGCCATGGCGTCCGTGCTTTGGGCTGGATTCAACTCGCCCTGGCTGGCAGAAGTGCGCATGGCAGACATGCCCCGAAGGTTGAGGTCATAGCTCCACTTAGGCGCCTCCCAACTGGCCGAGACGCTGAACTGGTGCGGTGCGAGATAAGGCAAGGCGTCGCCCTCTTCCACCACACCCCAAGGATCGAATTCACTCTCGAAGGCTTGGGTGAACACCGCCTGGGTAAAGGTGTAACTCACCCGAACCGGGAAATGATGCGTGTCGTCGGCAAAGAAGGCCGAAGCGCCTGTCAATTCCAGTACATCGCCCACGGCTTCCACCTCGATGCCCTGGGCCCGAGACGAGCCGCCGTTGAAGAGGTCTCCGGAGCCGGTTCCGCCACTGGCGGTCAAATCGGCGCCGAGCAGGTTTTGGTGTTCGCTGTGGAACAACGTGATCTGCCCACTCACCCTACGGGAGCTGAGTCGGGTACCCACTTCGAGGTGGTTGCTGAACTCGGGTTCGGTCTCTGGCGCCGATCCCGGAGGCACAAATCCTCGGTGCACTCCTGCAAACGCGGTCCACAGGTTGGGGACGAGATCCACGTGCGCGCCCAAACCGGGCAACCACACAGAAATGTTGTTCGAACGTTGGGTGCCTTCCCCCAACCGGGCCAAATCCTCTCCGAAGTCCTGCCTTGACAGCGTCATGCGCTCATGACGAACGCCAGGGGTGAACGTCCACGAGCCCACGTGGAATGCCGCACGCACGTGGCCCGCAAGTGCGCGTGCCGATTCGATGCGGTTGCCTGCCGAGCCCGAGTCGCCCGCCGCCACCAACGCCATTTGGCCATCGACAATGGCGTAACGGTCACGCCACTGATAGCGGTCCATGAAATCTTCGTGGGCGCGCACTCCGTACGTCAATCGGTGTTGCTGCGCGCCTCCAAAGGACCAGCGTCCGCGGTGCTGAATGCCACGGGCGCCGTACTGTCGATTGTTGGCTTTGACGTCGAGGCCGGCTCCAGGAACGGTGGACGCACCCTGCAACCATCCCAAGGCTTCGAACATCGCAGGATCGGTCAAGATGTCGCCTAGGGCCAGTTTGGTCCCTGTGGAGTCGACCACGCGGTCCAACTTGTACCAGTTGCGGGCAAACCACGTTTGGTACACCTCCGTCGTCATGGACCATCGCGACGTGGGCTTGAATTCGTGTCCGACGATGACGTGGGCATGGTCTGTGAGCATGAGGTCCTTGGCAGAGGCCGCATAACGGCGGAAGGGGTTGGAGGCGAAATCCTGCGCTGCCAAGCCGAGGTACGTCTCACGCGACGATTCCCCTGATTGCGCGCCCTTCCAACGCAACTTGTGCTTGCCCGAAGTCGACGTCCATTGAAGTTTGGCGACCACATCCGTCTTGTCAAATCCCGTGTCTTCGCCAGTGTCCAAAACTTTGAACCCGTCACTGGACAACTGCAAAAACTCCAAGCTGTATCCCCATCGGCCTTGGGTGCCGCCCACGAGGGCGTGCATTTGCTGGTTGCGGAAGCTTCCCGATTCGAAGCGCACGCGACCGGCCACCTCCGAATCGGGAATGGCGGACGACACGAGGTTGAGCGCGCCGCCAGCGGTTTGTGGACCAAAGGCGATTTGGCTTCCTCCTTTGCGGACCTCCACGCCCTCCATCCGCGCAATCGTGGGGAAGTAATAGGCAGAAGGCGCGGCATAGGGCGCAGGAGCCATCAACACGCCATCTTCCATCAGCGTGATCCGCGAGGAACGCTCTGTTCCGCTGCCGCGCATGCCGACATTGGGCCTGAGCCCAAAGCCATCCTCCGCCACCACATTCACTCCCGCCAACGCATGAAGCGTGCGAATGGGATCGGCGTAAGACATCTTACGAAGCGTCTTGGACGACAGACGCTGCATGGATCCAGGAATCTCACTCGCGTCTGACGCGCCTCCGGCAAGGGCAATGCCGCCAACTTCCGCCTCAGGCAAGGCGTGCCACATTTGGGTCATGAAGTCCAGGCTGTCTTTCGACGAAAGCACCTCCACTTGAGGGTCATAGCTGAGCTGAGCCATCCCCACGAGACCATTAGAAATCCAACTCACGCAAAGCAGGAACAAACCACAAAAGCCATAGAGAAAGCTGCGTCGTGTCATGATGTTGTTTTGAATCGTTCTAAATAACACCACAAAACTACCTCTGCCTTTCCGTCTTCACCATCCCCTCAAAAGGTTATTTTGAATGATTCTAAGTAACAATACCATGTTCAAGGGATGTTGCAACCTCGCTCGACGGAATCAATCCAAAAGCGGAATCACCACCTCGTTGGTCACCCCAAAAATGCCAAAGCCATCGGGGATGTTCCCTTGAATGCTCGCGGGCTCGGAGAAGGGGTTGTCGAGCGCGCCATAGTAAGCATCGACACTCTTGAAGTGATTGAACAGGGATGCGGTCGGACGTCTCACACGCACTCGAAGGGACTGCTCATCGGTGTAACCGCTGTTGTCACCTCCCCACGCTTCAAGCATGATATTTTCCATGGACACATTGTCCTCTCCACTGTCTGTGGCCAAGAGACAAGCGCACCCCTGGTTGTATTCGAATCGAGGATCAGGAAAAGCCTGAGAGCCTGTGCTGTACCAGGTCGAACCCTCGAAGTCATCTTTTCTCACCTCCAAATAAATCAGGTAATCATCTCGCACACCAGGGCGATTGTCCAAATCCAAGGTGATGCGGTGGTTGTAATATTCATACCCCCCTTGGTCCGTGATGGTGTCCGCCAAAGGTTCAAAGAGATGTTCCACAATGGGCTCCGCAGGCACATTCTCCGTGACCACCAAAGGCTCAAATGTGGGAGAGGGATCCACCACCAGCGACACCGCGCCGGGCTGCAGTTGCAAAGGGGCATCGAGCAACATCGTCATCAAGGAACTCGACTGCCAGGGACCTGAAGGAAATTCGGCCCAATTGGAGGAATCGCCCTGCAGCAATATGGTGTTGCCCTGCAGCAAGCTGACCTCGGCGTGGCGCAAAGGTTGGCTGCCTGCAGGGTCCGTGATGCCTGCCGATTGATACACCGTGGCGTAGACCACGGTGTCACCGGGAGACACGAACATGTTGACGGCCAAACGCGGTTCGTGTTCCGGGAATTCGATCTCGTTGATCACCCCGTTTTGGAGTTTCTCGCAAGACGGAAGCAACGCAAGCGTCACCGCCACCGCTGTAAGGGTCGTCGACGTACGGAAAGGGAATGTCAGAAGTGGAAGCGCCATGCGATGGAGGGAATGATGGGGAACAAACCGTATTCACGGATGATGCGTGTCCCGTCCGCCTCGGTCTCGGCCAAAGCGAAGAAGGGATTCAAGTTGTTGTACGCGTTGTATGCACTGAAGATGAGGGCGCGGTTGCCGTCGGAGCCGGGCTTCACCCGCGTCATGCTCACGTCCAAGCGGTGGTAGGGACTCATCCGGTAGGCGTTGCGGTCGCTGGGCACTTGCCACTCGGGGGCCTCAGGGTACCCTCCATACGCCAACCCATTGAACAAGGATTCCGTCAACGTCACCGCCCGGCCCGTTCCGTAGACCCAAGCCAAGGACCCGGACCACTTCTCGTTGAATTCTTGCGTCACCACCACACTCACGTCGTGCCTGCGGTCGTAGGTGAAGGGGAACCACTCGCCGCTGTTGAGGTCTTCAAACTGACGGTTGCTCCAGCTCAAGGTGTACCCGACCCAGCCGGAGGTGCGGCCGACTTTCTTTTGGACCAAGGCCTCCACCCCGTAGCTGTTGCCGATGCCTTGCGTGACCTGGCTTTCCCAATTGCCTTGCAAATCGCCCAAGAAGCCACCGCCCTCTTTGTAGCTCAGCAGGCCGTCCATTTCTTTGTAGTAGCCTTCGAGGCTCAATTCCACCGTCCCATTCATGAGGGATGTGGCCAAGCCAGCTGCAACCTGCCAGCTTTGCTGTGGACGCACATTGCCCGTCGACGGGAGCCAAAGGTCGGTCGGCAAACTCAAGCCCTCGTTGGTCAGCAGATTCACGTATTGGACCATGTTGGCATAACTCGCCTTGAAGGCCCATCCCGGCGTGAACTTCCAATTCAACGCCAAGCGGGGTTGCAAACTGAAATAGGTGGTGTCTTCCACGTCCAGCATGGAGCCGTGGGTACCGACGTTGACCGTCACATTCTCGGCCACGTCAATCTCGTCTTCTAGGTAGAGGTACTGCTCAAAACTGACGAGGTCGCCTTGGCCGATCAAGGTATCCAAGGGGTTTTCTTGCCCAAAATCCAATTCGAACTGCAACGCGCCAGGCGAAAATTGGTGGCGGGTCACGTTCCCCCCAAACCGAATGAAGTGGCGCGCATTGGGGGCAAAGTCCACGTCGATTTTGGCCGCGTAGTCCTCAATGCCCGAGCGGTACAATGAGGCAAACCGGGTCGTATTCGTGTCTGTGGCGGAAATCGATTGATCCTGAAAATCCACGCCGGTGTTGAAGTTGTAGACGCTGTGCGTCAACGAGACGTTGGAGAACATCCGAGGGCCAATCTCGTGGTTCCAGCGGAGGGCTTGAATTTGGTTTTTCCAATCGAGCCCAAACGACACATCCGAGCGGTTGGTCACCCCTTCAAAACTGGACGAATTGGATGTGGTCACCCCAAAATCGTCGAAGCCGGAAAAGGCACTGACGTAGATGCGGTCACGCGGCGACACCCGCCAATTCAACTTGCCGTTGAGGTCGTAGAAGAAATACGCAGGATCCACGGCGCTGTCCGGGTCTTTCGACGTCGCTGCCGCGATGATGGGGTTGAGCAGCAGGTCGAGGTAGGTCCGGCGGGCGCTGACCATGAAGCTCGCCTTGTCCTTGACGATGGGGCCTTCAAGCGTGAGTTTGCTGGCGATGATGCTGATGTTGCCATCGCCATGGAACTCACGCATGTTCCCGTCCTTCATGTTGATCTCGAGGATCGAAGAAAGGCGACCCCCGAAGCGCGCCGGGAATCCGCCCTTGGTGATGCTCATGTTCTTCACCGCATCCGCATTGAACACGCTGAAGAACCCAAACAGGTGGTTCACACTGTACAGTGGCACGCCGTCAAGGAGCATTAGATTTTGGTCGGGCGATCCGCCACGGACGTACAACCCACTCGTGCCCTCTCCCCCACTCTGAACGCCCGGCAGAAGCTGAAGCGATTTGAGCAAGTCGACTTCACCACCGATGGCAGGAAGGGCTTTGATTTGGTCGATGGGGATTTCCATCTTCGACATCTGCACCTGCTCCTCGATGCGGTTTTCCTTCTCCCCAGTCACCACCGCTTCTTTGAGGGCCAAACCCGGTTGAAGTTCGAGATTGAGTTTGAGGTCCTTCGCGGAGAGGTCGACCTCAAACCGCTGCGGCGTGTACCCAAGGTAGCTGACGCGGACCTCGTAGACGTCGGCAGGCAAGGTGAGCGTGTAGAATCCGTAGACATTGGAGGCCACGCCTTGAGACACCGACTCGGCCCAAACCGTCGCGCCAATCAAGGTTTCACCGGATGCGGCGTCCGTGACGTAGCCGCTGAGGGTGTGACGGTCTGAGGTTTGGGCAAACGCAAGAAGCGCACATCCCATGAACCAACACGACAGCCCGATGCGCCTCAGAGGAAAGAAGAAATGGGGAGCAATCACGTGGCAAGGTACTTCCAAAGCGCGCTCTCAATTGCCAAAAAACCCATGTTGATGACCCATTTCTCAACCCCTTGCCCGTGGGCACGCAGCCCGCACCTTTGTGTGCATGAAAGTGATGGTCACAGGGGCAGATGGGGTCTTGGGAAGCAACTTGGTTCGGGTCCTTCTTGACCGAGGTCACGTCGTGCGGGTTTTGCAACTCACCGGGACCACATCTCCCACGTTGGAAGGGTTGCCGATTGAGCAGCGGCAAGGCAACATCCTCGATCCAGATTCCATCGAAGCCTGCATGGAAGGAATGGAGGCCGTCATCCACTGCGCGGCATCCACCCAGGTGTTTCCCGCCAAAAACAACTTCATCCGACGCGTCAATGTCGAAGGCACCAACAACATCGCCGAAGCCTGCCTCAAGTTAAGCGTGCAACGCCTGGTCTACGTCGGAACCGCCAACTCGTTTGGAACGCAACCCGATGCCCCGGAGCTTGCCGACGAAGGGTGCGATTACACGAGTCACGTGTACGGATTGGACTACATGGATTCCAAGCGGGAAGCCCAAGAGCTCTTGGTCCGTCGCGTGGCAGAAGACGGTCTCCCTGCCATTGTCGTCAACCCCACTTTCATGATTGGCGCCTACGACTCCAAGCCCAGTTCAGGTCAAATGATCACCGCCCTGCTCGCGGGAAAAATTCCCGGATTTGCAGGCGGAGGCAAGAACTACATTCACGTACGGGATGTCGCCGTGGCCATGGCCAACGCCTTGACCATGGGACGCATTGGAGAGTGCTACATTCTTGGACACGAAAACCTCGATTACCGGGTCGCCTTCGAGCGCATGGCCAAGGTGCTGGACGTCCAACCACCCACCCGCCTCCTGCCCGACTTCGGCATGGTGGGCTTTGGATGGCTTAACAGCCTGTTTGCCCGCATCTTTGGCTACCACCCCGCGGTCAGCCATGAATTGGCCCAAATCTCCTGCCACTTTCACTACTTCGACTCATCCAAAGCGCAACGCGAACTGGAGCTTCCCCAAACGGGACTCGAGCAGGCAGTGGAAGACTGCGTCACGTGGTTCCGCGAACACAACATGATCCCATGATTGACCAACTCCATGCTTTTCCTGTCGATGCGACGTGGACGCACGACACCACACGGGTCTTTGTGCCCATCGTGGCCGCCCTCGTGTGCTTTGTCGCGTATTGGTTCACGTCCATTTCTCCCCAATTCAAGGCGCGTTTTCAGCGCGCTCACGAAGGCGATGAAGCCGCCACTCGGCACATTTTTGCCGTCAAATTCACGGGGTTTGTCACCATGGGGTTGGTCCCCTTGGCAGTGTGCAGGGCCTTCATCCCTGAAATGGCGCTGGCCGATTACGGGTTGACCGTGATTGCGGAGACGTCGTTGTATTCCTTGGCGTGGACGGTGGGGTTGTGTGCCCTGGTGGTGCCCTTGGCCTCGTTTTCTGCCCGCAAGCCCAAAAACCTCGTCAACTACCCCCAAAACCGGGCCACTTCATGGAACCGGCGCATCTACGTTTTAAACCTGTTGGGATGGGCGATCTACCTGTTTGGCTATGAGTTCCTGTTTCGAGGCATCCTCTTGTTTCCGCTTGCCGAAACAATCGGTGTTTGGCCCGCCATCGCCGTCAACATTGCCCTGTACTCCGCCACGCACATTCCCAAAGGACTCGACGAGACCTTGGGCGCCATCCCTCTTGGCCTCGTGCTGTGCTGGCTCACCTTGGCGTCAGGAACCATTTGGATTGCGTTCTTGGTGCACGTGGCCATGGCGTGGACCAACAGCTTGACGGCGTTGAAGCATCACCCTGACATCCACCACCGACCCGGCACATGACGACCTCCCCCCCCCTTCGCCCGGACATGACCGACAAGGTCGTTGTCGTCACGGGGTCCAGCCGAGGCATCGGCAAAGCCATTGCCATCGCCTGTGCCCAACGTGGCGCAGCCGTGGTCTTGAACGGACGCAACCAAGAGCGTCTCGCCTCCGCCAAGGCGGCCGTGGAAGAGCACACGTCGCGTGTGCATGTTGTCTGCGGCGACGTCAGCGACCCGAAGGAGGGTCGCCGATTGATTGAAGAGGCCGTTGCCACCTTTGGGCGACTGGACCTTCTGGTGAACAATGTGGGCGTCTCCATGCGAGGCGCGGTGGCCGACCTTCAGCCTGAAGTCTTCCAAACCGTGTTTGCGAGCAACGTGTTTGGAACGGTAAACCCCACCATCCCTGCCATCCCCGAGCTGCGCAAAACGAAGGGCAGCATCATCTTCATCTCAAGCCTTGCCGGCATCCGGGGCTTGCCCTCCCTTTCCGCTTACTGCTCCTCCAAAATGGCTTTGCGGGCCTTGGCGGAATCCATTCGCATCGAGGAGCACGCGCATGGCATCCACGTGGGGCTCATTCAAGTCGGCATCACGGAAATCGAGCACAACAAGGAAACCATCGCCGCAGACGGATCTCTGCAAGTGCTTCAAGACCGTGCCAAGGGCAAAGTCCAAACCACAGAACAGGTGGCACTCGCCGTCCTCGACAACCTGCGCAAGCGCACCTTCATCACAACCCTGACGGCCATTGGCAAGCTCAACGCCTTTCTTCAGCCGCGCGCGCCCATGCTCGTCGAGAAAATCATTTTGAACTCCCTCGACAAGTTCGCCGAGAAGAGCAAGTGACCGACGGTCAAAACTCCATGGTGAAGGAAAACCAGGGCACGGGAAAGCCATTTCCGCCAGCAAAAACACCTGCCAATCCATAGTCCCAAAGCCAACCCGAGCGCTTGTTGTAGCTCCGGATGCCAATGGACACCCCTCCGCCCACGTCCGAGTTCTGTTGCGGAGCCGTGGACCAAGCCGGGTACGGGATGACGTACGGCGGGTCAAGCTGCTCCCGTTCCGATCGGCGCAAGGCAGGAATCACGAGGTAGTTCTCAGTGATGAACCACCGGTTGGACATCAACGGAAGCATGCCGCTCACGTTGATAAGCACAGGGTTTTGGTACTCCTCGTGTCGAAAAGCGTAGGTGTAATTGGCAGCGTAGTATGGGTTGCCCTGCCAGTCATTCTGCAACGTGGAATCCACGGACACCCCGCTGTAGTAATCCCCGTCATCAAACTGGTTGCCCAATCCCACATTGAACGTCACATTCTTGTCTTCATCGCCCAGTGTTACATTGACAAAACCAAGGACGAGAGGCCTGTCGAGGTTGCCGTAGTAATCCGCACCTGCAATGCCTCCAATGGACATGTGTACGTTCTCGCTGACCTGCCCGCCATATTTGGCTGTGATGCCTGCACCCAACACTGAAACAATCACCCCTCCGGTGAAGTGGTCGGTAAAGCCATAGCTGATCGAGTTCAGCCCGATGTTGGATTGAAAGTACCCATCACCCTTCGCCAACTGGTGTCCAGATGGCGCAAAAAAGTAACGGCTCGGCTGATTGCTGACATTGTTGTAACCGCGCTCGACATCCTTTGCATCCAATTCAAGTGAAGACAGAGATTGAATAAGGTATTTGGGAATGCTCGTGGCACCGAGGGCCACGATGTCCAACACGACTACGTCGTCGTCCATGGAAAGCAACGTACCATATTTCAGGGTGCCGTCATTCAAGGTGACCTGTACAAATGACTGAATGAGTTTTGTAGATGAGGGTTCGGGGAGCGATTGACCCCATGTCACCTGGGGTGTCATGAGGAAAGTCAGTCCCGAAAACCCAATCGAAAGCGCCAAACAAAAGATGGAACACCGTTTCATGGGAACTGATTTGAACGGAAGGTACGATTTGTGACCACAGGTGCTCAGGAACGACGGATGTCGTCCGACCTTCGCGCCATGGATTCGTTGTCGCAAATCGTGCTTGGCGCCGCCGTTGGCGAAGTGGTGTTGGGACGCCGAATCGGGAACCGTGCGATGATTTGGGGTGCTGTAGCCGGCACCATCCCAGACATGGACGTGCTAGGTAAATACTTTTTGAGCGAGCTCGACAACTTGGGCTTTCACCGAGGCATCAGCCATTCGCTCCTGTTCTCGGTCCTGGGAGCCATCGTCTTTGGATGGGCAACCGATCAGCTTTACCGCAGCCGGCATCACGCTTGGATCGCCATGGGCACCAAGGCGGCCGCGGCAGTCGTCGTGGGATTCGTGGTGAACTTTCTGACCATGATTCTGGCACCTGGCCAATGGCTGCCGCTTGTCTTGTACATCCCGCTCGTAGGCCTGTGGTGGTGGCGGCACGGCCAGCGGCGCTACTTCAGTGGCACATGGGAGGCCCCGGACGCGGATCTGCGGGGCTGGGTGGCGCTATTTTTTTGGGGCTTCCTCACCCACATACTGCTCGATTGCTTCACCACCTACGGAACCCAAATCTTCGCGCCCTTCTCCAACATGCGTGTCGCCTGGGGGACCATTTCTGTGGCCGACCCCATTTACACTGTGCCGTTCCTGCTTTGTCTTCTGGTCGCGGCGCGTTTCGCCCGAACCGACCGGCGTCGAACGGTCTGGAACCGGGTGGGCATTGGACTGAGCAGCGCGTATTTGCTGCTAACGGTGGTTCATTACAACCGGGTGTCGCGCACCTTCACCGACGCCCTCGCCGAGCAAGACATCGCGTACGAACGCTTCTTCATCACCCCCACCATCTTCAACAACGTCCTTTGGAACGGGGTGGTAGACGCCGGCGACGTCTATCTGCTCGCCCAACACTCGTTCTACGACGAGGTGCCCGTGACCTTCACGCCTGTGGCCAAGGGCCACGACCTGCTCCACAACCTCGACTCCGACCCCACCCTCTCCGTTCTGCGTTGGTTCAGTGCAGGCTACTTCAATGCCGTCCGCCGAGACGACGGCGCCCTCCAAATCAACGACCTGCGCTTCGGCACCTTCTCCGGCGAGGCCACCTCGCCCGACGACTACATCTTCCGCTTCAACCTCACCGACCTCGGCCCCGACCAGCCCTACGGCTTCGAACGCGCCCAGGGCGGCCCACCCGACAACACGGCTGAAGCCATGATGTCCCGCCTCTTCATCCGCGCCCGCGGCCTCAGGGCCCCAATCTCCGAGTAACCGCCTAAATCAACGCCGGATCTAGGTGTTCGACTCCCTCCTGCTCCACATGTGAAGTGGACTTTACCTTCCGAGAAGGGTAAAGGGTCATCAACCCTCATTCATTGCGGTAATGGCAACACTTTGGGAGAGCGTAATAGCAGCTGTCTGGAGCCAAAAACAAAGAGGTGTCGTGACCCGCAAAGGCAACTCGCTTTTGCAAGCTTGAGTCGGAACACTGCCGAGTCTTGTATCTGACGGTTACCGTTTCGGAGGATTGTTCCCAAGATGCTTGAATGACGCCTTTGATTTGAAGACTTTGTACGATGTT
>JBMZAL010000020.1:0-11791 GCA_049611325.1 Flavobacteriales bacterium | reverse complement strand
GACCAAATGGCTGAGGTTGTCCCCGCGAAGCACATCCATGTACATGCACACCGGCCCCAGGCCATGTGTGGTGTAGAGGTTGCCATCTCGCTCCAAATGCTCGCGCAATCGCCAACGGTTGTGGTAGTACGTGGCATCCAACAACAGCGTCCGCAAGTCGTGCAGGTAGGCGCACTCGGCGTGGGTCACATCCCCAAAAACACCTTCTTTCACCATGTTGAGCAGCCAAAGCTCTTCGCCGTTGTAGCAGCAATTCTCCAGCATGATGCAGTGCTTCTGGGTGCGCTCTGAGGTCGTCACCAGCGAGAGGCAGTCCTCTTCGGTGTAGGCAATGGGAACTTCGCTGGCCGCGTGAAGGCCTTGCTCCATGGCGTACAAGGCCATGGGGGTGTGAAGGTGCCAAGGCGTGGCAATGACCACCAAGTCCGCGAGTTCCGGATTGCAGGCCTGTCGCCATCCTTCCCCGGAGGGGTCGTCGATGCGGAGGGGAGCGGCCGTTTGAAATGAAGCGACTTTCTCAGCAGCGCGCTGGACATACGCGGGCTGAACATCGCACAAGGCGGTGATTTCGGCATGCCCTTGCGTGACCAGCCACTCCAACATCTCGATGAGGGAGCTTCCGCGGTTTCCAAGCCCAAGCATGGCGACGCGAACCTTGGGGATGGCCGGGGCAGCGTGCGCGGCCATGGATCCGGTCACTTCGGACCACGAATTCATGCCTGTCTTTGTATGGGAGGGGTCGGTGGAGCAGGAAGAGAGTCCCAAGCCCAAACCGCCCAACATGCCGCCGCCAAAAAGGCTGCCGATCTTCAAAAAGTCACTGCGCTTCATGCGACGGAAGGTACGTCGTGGAAGACGGTGTTCCCTGCTTCACTCCACCTGCAGTGGGGATGTCCTTACATCCACGGACCGCGGTGGGCGTGGACTTGGGCCATGGCGAGGTCCCGCAGTTCTCGTGCGACGTCGGTGGGCAAGAACCTCAAATGGGCCACGCCTGAGGACGTGTGAAACGTCAGGTGGGCCACGTTGCGTCGCGCGTGGATGCGGTTTTGGGTCAATTCCACCGCTTGGAGTTTGTGCCAGTCAATCATGACGCGCTTCCGGAACCACCACCCTTGGTGGGCGCTCAAATGGCGTCCATCCGTGGTGGCCCATTGGCCACGGTACACCTTGCGAGAGAGCCAGCCGCTCCACGTCCAAAGCACCGCACCCAAGGCCACGCCCCAACCCGCGCCAAGCCACCAACCCAGACCCACGGCAAAGGGGGTGAGGGCCAAACAGCGACGCAGCCAACGCACCCAGAACGCGTACTTCTCGGGCCGCAATGTGACGAGTCTGCGCTGCGGCCACGTGGGGAACAGCAAGGCTTCGAGCTGTCGTGTGCGCATCGCGTTCATTGCGGGAATGCCCATGCGCATCGCATTGCCTCCTTCCATGCCTCCCGAATCTCCCGAGCTGACGGCACCGCCAGCAGCGGCCTGCCGAATGTGCACCGTGTCCATGGAGAACAGCCTTCGAATCCAGGTGCTTTCCCACATCACAGACTGGACTTTGTGAATGGGAATCTGCATGGCTTGGCGTTTGAGCAGACCTTGTGTGAGGTGAATGGCGGACGTGCGTTTGGCCTTGGATCCTTCCACCCAAATGCGGAGCTTCCAATGCCTCAATACGCTGGTCACGACGGAAATCAGAACCGACCCGAGCGCGATCAGGATGGGGGAGAAGACGAGGAGCAAGGGGGAGAGGAAGAGCAGCACAGTGCGCCACAGGCTGGGCACTTTGGCCCAGAGTTCAGAGACAATCTCCCATGCGAAGCCTTGAAAGGTGACGAGGCCACCAATGGCAAAGGCCACCTTGGACAGGTGGTTTTGGGACAAGCCGACCTTGAGGAGGGTGGGCAGGTCGAGGTCCATCAGCGCGCGTCGCGGTGTGGGCCTTTCAGCGGACGCGGTTTCCTCTGCTTCGGCGTTCACCTGTTCGCGCTGAACTGCGGCGTCGGACCGTTCGGCAGTGAGGAGAGAACGAAGGGCTTGGGCCTCGTCCCACTTGAGGGCATGGATGCGAAGTTCAGATCCGGAAGTGCCCGCCGTGTCGACGCGCACGCCGCTGACGCCAAACAGCCGCTGAATGAGGTTTTGTTCGATGTGCACGGCTTGAACGCGTTCAAGCGGGATGTTGATTTTTTCACGCACGAAGATGCCCTTGTGCACGTGAAACTTGCCCCCACTCACGTTGAAGGTGAACCGCCAAAAGTGAAGCACGGCGCCCACGAGGGTGAAAACCGCACCCACGGAGATGGCCCACAAGAAGTACTTCGCGTCGTTGGCATTTTGGAAGTAGGCCGCAATCAAAATGGGCCATGCCGCCCGAAGCATGTGCCGCGATTGCCAGCCCAAAAGCACAAGCAAACCCGCGATGTGTTGCCGCCGCGGTACGGTCAAGTCATTCATGGCTTTGGTCTTCCAGCATGCGACGGATGTTCCTCGCGGTGGCCATGCTGAGTCCGGGGATTTCCAAATTGGCGCCGGACGCACCTGCGGTGTAGAGCTTCAAAGTGCAGTAGCCCAGCCACCGCCCCATCGGGCCCTGTTGGATTTCACTGTGTTGGATGCGGGTGAATGGCACGGCCGTGATGGTCCGGGACCACCAACCTCGGCGGTACACCACGTCTCGGTCGCGCACGAGATAGCCGCGCATGGGCCAACCTTTCCATTCTTCCAACGCCCACCATCCCATGGACAGCAACCACAACCCACCAAAGATCAACCACAGCACCCGTGGGGGCGCGTTGTCTCCCCAAATGGCGATGGCGACAAGCGGCCCGGCAAAGGCCAAGCCCACCACCATCGTCACCACACCCCAAACAAGCGCACGGGCCTTGGCATAGGCGGGCAGCACGGGAACGAGTTGGATTTCGTCCAACTCGGGCCAATCTGCCAAATCCACGAATGCATTCTTCAGGTGGGTCATGTCGTGAAGTTAGGCCGTCACCGAGATGTGGTGCACGCCAGGCTTGCGCGGCGTCAAGATGGCGTCACGCAAGACGGGCAATTCCTCCGGCCGTGCCACAAAGTCGAGCGCCGACGTGTCCACCCACAACACCCGCGAGCCGCGGTGGTGACGGTAATGGGATTCGTAGCCTTTGGCCACGCGATCGAGGTAGCCCTCGGGCAGGTTTTGCTCGTAGTCGCGTCCGCGCTGGACGATTTGGGCTTCTTGCCTTTTACGTCCAGGGTCGAGGATGGCGATGATTTCCGGCTGCGGCAATTGCGCCGCCATCATTTGGAACATGGTATTGAACAGTTTGAACTCGTCCTTGGGCAAATTGACCTTGGCGAAAATCAAGCTCTTCGCGAAACTGTAATCGGCCACGAGGCGCTGCTTGAAGAGGTTACGGCTTTTGATGGCCCCTTGCATTTGCTTGTAGCGGTCCGCCAAGAAGGACAGTTCCACACTGAAGGCGTGGGCCTCCGGGTTCTCGTAGAACTTTTCGAGGAAGGGGTTCTCTTCAAAGCGCTCAAGCATCAGTTCAGCCCCCAAGTCTTGGGCAAGCCACGTTGAAAAGGTGGTCTTTCCGGCGCCAATGCCGCCTTCGATGGCCAAACTCGCGTACATCTCTTCAGTTTTTTTCGGCGGGTTCTTCGCGTCGCAGCACCACAGCAGGTTCGGCGGGACAGGCGTCCAGCGCGTCCTGGATGGCTTGTCCTTCCACGACCAAGTCTGGCGCCACATCCACCAAGGGTTGAAGCACAAACCGTCGAGACATCATTCGCGGATGGGGCACCTGAAGGTCGAGTCCATCGTCGGGTGCACAGCGCTCGCCTGTCGAGGTGCACAGGACATCCACGTCGAGGGTGCGGTTGGTGTAGCCCTTCGCTTCGGGGTCCCGCACGCGGCCACATTCACGCTCCACCTCCAATCCCAAAGCCAAGAGCTCGGGCAAGGGCATGGCGGTTTCCACGGCTGCGACCATGTTCAGAAAGGCGGGCGTGCCCGGGGCCATGCCCCACGCTTCGGTTTCGTAGCGTGCGGACAACGACATGGACACCACAGCCCGTCGCTCCACCAAGGCGTGCTCGAGCAAGCGCAGCCCTTGGTCAAGCCAAGCATTGCGGTCGTCCAGGTTCGTCCCAAGCCCCAAATACACAGTCCTCATGGTCTTCACAGTCGTTGGGGTCCAAGGTACTTCCAATCGCAGGCCTTGGCCTACTTTTGAAGCCATGTCTTCATTTGGAAAAAACATCTTGAGCTCAGCGATCGGCTCAACCTTGGGCCTGCTCGTGGCAGGCACGGTCTTGATCTTCATTTTTGTCGGTGTCTTGGTGGGCGGATTGGTGGGCGCGTTGGCGGACGCCGATCCCATGGCCGGAGCGGACATCGACTTGGAGGAGGCCAACATTTTGAAAGTGACGTTGAATGCACCCATCGTGGAGCGCGGTGGCAACGACGTGCCGTTCTCGTTTGGTTTGGGTGGATTGGAACCCAACATGCAAGTGGGACTCAACCAGATTTTGGATGCGTTCGAGCGCGCTGCGGAGGATGACCAAATCGAAGGCGTCCTGCTCAACGTCGCCGACGTCTCGGTCATGCCGGCCATGATGGAAGACCTTCGTGCGGGACTGGAGATTTTGAAGGACAGCAACAAGTTCATCGTGGCGTGGTCGGAGAACATGAGTCAACGCGCGTTGCACTTCAACACCGCCGCGGACGAGGTCTACTTGCACCCCCAAGGTGGCATGACCTTGAACGGCCTTCGCAGCCAGAGCATGTTCTACCCGGGCATGTTTGAGAAGCTCGGCATCGACGTGACAGTGGTTCGTGGCCCAGACAACAAGTACAAAAGCGCCGTCGAGCCCTACCTCCGCAAAAACTTCAGCGCGGCCAACCGCGAGCAACTCACCGCGTTGCTGGAAGGGTTTTGGTGGGACATGAGCACCGACGTGGAGACTGCCAGGAATTTGGAAGAAGGCACCCTTGACGCCCTTGCCAACCGCCTTGCCATTCGCGGCCCACAAGACGCCGTCGACGCAGGCCTGGTCGATGGCTTGCTCTACGAGGACGAGTTGATGTCCTTGCTCGAGGAGAAGTTGGACGGCGAAGAGCCTGAGTTGATTTCGTTGAGCGAATACACGCTGGCGGAGCGTTTCCTTGGTGGCGTGGAAGCGTTGACTGCGGCCTTGGAAGAGATGGAAGAAGAGGAAGACGAAGAGGACGCCACAGAACTCGGAGGCAACGTGGCCGTCATTTACGCCGTCGGCGCCATTGAAAGTGGGGAAGGAGACGCTTCCACCATTGGGTCAGAGACCATCGCTACGGCCCTGCGCGAGGCGCGCGAAGCCGAAGACGTGGAAGCCGTCGTGTTGCGCGTCAACTCTCCTGGCGGGAGTGCCTTGGCGAGCGATGTGATTTGGCGTGAGACCATCTTGCTCAAAGAAGCGGGAAAGCCCTTTGTCGTCAGCATGAGTGACCTCGCGGCATCCGGCGGGTATTACATCAGCTGCGCTGCCGACCACATCTTCGCCAACGCGACCACCATCACCGGATCCATTGGGGTGTTTGGAATGATTCCCAACCTCGGAGGCATGCTTGAAGAACATGTGGGCATCACGTTTGACGAGGTGGCCCTCCACGACCATGCAGGACAGCCCGATGGTTTGTTTGCGCCCGACGCAGTGACCCTTGCGGCCATCAATGAGAGCGTGACCGAGGTGTACGATGCGTTCACACAGCGTGTCGCCGAAGGCCGAAACATGACCCGCGAACGTGTCGAAGAACTGGCCCGGGGCCGTGTCTGGACTGGAAACGACGCCTTGGAGAACGGCCTCGTGGACGAGATCGGCGATTTGGAATACGCCGTCGCTTACGCGGCGCAACTTGCGAGCATCGAGCAAGAGGACATCCGTCGCGTGGCCCTTCCAGAAGCGAAAGACCCCTTCGAGTCCTTCGTGGAAGACCTGACCGGCGTCGAAGCTGGCTTGCACACGCTCGGATTCACCGGAGTGGAAGAAGAGCTCCTGCGTGAATTGTGGCAAGTGCGTCGCATGGTGGAAACGGGCGACCCCATCCAAGCCCGCTTGCCCTACAGCCTGCGCATCAAGTAATGCCGGCTCAAGGCCTCGGAGAGCGCCTCTCGGCTGAAGCGTTTGGACAAGCGAAACGGTTGCCGGTCCGCCTTGTCCTGGACAACATCCGCAGTGGCCAAAACGTCGGTGCCTGCTTCCGGTCCGCGGACGCGTTTCGCATCGATGGACTGGACCTTTGCGGCATCACCTGCCATCCCCCGCATCGGGACATTTTGAAGAGCGCCCTTGGCGCCAGCGGCCACGTTCCATGGAACGCCCATGCGGAAACCTTGACCGCGGTGCAGCACCTTCAGTCTCAAGGTTGGAAGGTTGCCGCGGTCGAGCAGGCGCCCAACAGTGTGGCCTTGCAGGAGTGGAAGCCCGTCCAGGGAGAGCGTTGGGCCTTGGTCCTTGGCAACGAGGTCAGAGGTGTGGCGCCGGACGTCCTAGAGGTGTGCGACCTTGTGGTGGAGATGCCGCAATATGGGGTCAAGCAGAGCATCAATGTCAGCGTGTGTGCCGGAGTCTACCTCTGGCAAGCAGCCCTGCACCTGCGCCACAGTTGATCGGCCTCACTTGGGTCCCTTGACCCTTGCGCAACAAAAAAAGCCCCGCCAATCGGCGGGGCTTTTGCGTTCTGAATTCGAAAGGCTCACATGCCGAGCGCCGACTTGTAGTTGCGGAACTCCAAGTCGTTCTGTGCGCGGTCGCGCAACGTGGGGTCTTTGGCGAGGGCCGCTTCCACGTGCTTCTTCACACCGGCAGCGTCCTTGAGGCGTGCAGCGCACACGGCGAGGAGGTAGCTGGTGATCGCGCTGTCGTCGCCAGAGTTTTCCAATGTGGTGCGCGCGCCGTTGGCGTCGTCGTTGAGGATTTTGGCCAAGGCGAGGTTGGCAGTGCTGTTGCCTCCCATGTTGGAAATGGCGCGGCCGTAGTTGCCTTGGGTGATGGCGAGCACGCCTTTGTTGTAGCTGAGCTCAGAACCTCCGCTTGCCTTTCCGTAGTAAGTCTCGGCAGCGTCTGTGTCGCCGTTCTGACGGGCGATGGCACCGAGGTTGGTGTTCACCGTGCCGTTGTTGGCAGCAAGTGCCTTGGCCGCGTTGAACGCTTCCTCTGCTTGCTTCATGCGGCCAAGGGCCATCAAGGTCACACCCACGTTGTTGTGTCCGCGGTAGTCGTCGCCGTGCACGCGGGCGGTGTTTTGGTAGACCTCGAGTTGGTCGTTCAAATCTTCGAACAACGTGGCTGCGAAGAGCAACTCTTCGACCGTCAAGATGTCCGCGTTGTTCTTGGCCAAGTCAATCAACTCCTCGTCGGTGTAGCCTTCCACCGTGTAGGTGATGGCCACCTGAGAACGACGCAAGCCTGGGAGGATGCCTTCCTCGATTTCCTTGTACGTCTTGGCGATGTTTTTGATTTCTTCTTCGCGCTTGTTCTTGTCGCTGTACATCTCGAGGACGCGCAAGATCAAATCCTTGTCCGCGATGTCAGAAGTGCGCATGGCCTTCTTGAAGCCTTCCCAGTCTTCACCCTTGGGCATCGCACGAACGGCAGACTCTTCCAACTCGATCTTCTTGCGGCCGAGTTCGCGGGTTACGGCCTTGTTGGCGCTGTTCGCGCGGTCCATGGCGAGGTCTTCGTTCAAGGTGATTTCACCTTCAGGAGACGCGTAGGATTGCGTTGCCACGCTGATGACGCTCACGCTGTCCGCAGAAGCGGCGAGGGCGATGAGGTCCTTGGCGTCTTTCCAATCTTCGTCGCGGTACTCCGTGCTCTTGACGTAGCTGCTCTGGTAACCGTAGTTGAGGGTCACGTCTTGGACGTAAGTCATCACGCGCTGGAAGTTGTCCGAGGCGATGACAAACTGTTCGTCGGGCTGAACCAAATCTTGGGTGGCCATGACACCAGGAGCGAGCTCGATCGCGGGGAATTCCCCGGTCTTGTCGCCTTGGGCGCCAGACATGCGCAACTCGAGGCGGGCGTTGTCCTTCATGGCAGCTTCGTAAGGAACGGTGGCCGTGTAGCTGAACGACTTGCCGTTCTCCCAGCTCACGACGGTGCCGTTGCCGGCTGCGTCTTCGCCTTGGTAGTTGGCTGTTTCAAAGGCGGCTTCACCGCCGTCCCACACCAAAACAGGGGTTGCCGCCACAGTCACCTTCTTGGCGAAGTACTTGGGGGGGAACTTTCCTGTGATGTCAATGGTGACATCATTTCCTTGGAGAACGACAGGCGAGGGGGTGACTTCGAGGTTGATTTCCTCGACCGTCTTGATCATTTTGGGCAAGCTGCATCCCGCAAGGAGAAGCACAGCGAGCATGGTAGAAAATATGCGCATGTGTGTTGTGAATTCAGGGGCAAAAGTAACCAACTCAAGGACAGAAGTTAGCCTGCAACGACCCCCATGTTGGAGAACTTGCGAAGGCGGGTGTTGATCCGCTTGTCGGCGTCTTGTTTTTGAAGTTTGTCGAGTTCTTTGAGGAGAAGTGATTTGACCGTGGCGAAGGTATCTTCACGGTTGGCGTGGGCGCCGCCGAGTGGCTCTGGAACGATGTCGTCCACCAGTCCGAGGCCCTTCATGTCGTCGCCCGTGAGCTTCAGGGCTTCTGCGGCTTGCATCTTGTAGTCCCAAGAGCGCCACAAAATGCTCGAGCACGATTCAGGGCTGATCACGCTGTACCACGTGTTTTCCATCATGAAGACCTTGTCCCCGATGCCAATGCCGAGTGCGCCACCCGAAGCACCTTCACCGATGACGATGCAGATGATGGGCACGCGAAGCTGACACATTTCGAGCAAGTTGCGGGCAATCGCCTCGCCTTGCCCACGCTCCTCCGCCTCCAAACCCGGGTAGGCGCCTGGAGTGTCGATGAGCGTCACGACGGGGCGGTTGAATTTTTCAGCGAGGCGCATCAGGCGCAGGGCCTTGCGGTACCCTTCAGGGTTGGCCATGCCAAAGTTGCGGTACTGACGCATCTTGGTGTTGACGCCTTTTTGCTGTCCGATGAACATGACGGGCCGTCCGTCCAATTCACCCAATCCACCGACCATGGCTTTGTCGTCCTTCACGGTGCGGTCCCCGTGCAACTCGAGGAAGTTGCCTTCGGTCAGGGCTTCGATGTAATCGAGGGTGTAGGGACGGTCGGGGTGGCGACTCACTTGCACGCGCTGCCAGGGGGTCAGCTTGCTGTAGAGCTCTTTGGTGACCTCTTGGATTTTGACCTCCAGCTCTTCCACAGTGGTCGTCATGTCCAGGTCGTTCTTGTCCTGAATCTCCTTCGCCTGCTCGAGTTGCTCGCGCAAGGTTTGGATCGGCTCTTCAAAGTCGAGGTAATTCATCACCCCAAAGATGCGGCCTCCCTCAACGTCGCGCCCCGCATTTCAACCAAAAAAACGGGAAGAAATCAAGGGGCTTTTCCACAATGTTCTTCGATTTGCTTGAGTGCGGATTCCACCTCAGGATGCAATCCATACAATGTGCGTCGTCGATCTTGAGGGTCTTTGGTGCGATGGATGGCTTCAACCCCAAACTTCACCATGCTCCATTGATTGCACTCCCGGATGAATCGAGAACGTCGCGCCCGCTTGGATTCATGCGATTCGAATTCATGCTGACCGATGATTTGGTCAAACACCAACGTGTCCACTTGGAAGGTGCTGTTGGCAGCCATTTTGCGCAACGTGCCAGACAAGCTGGTCGGGATGTCGTCCCAAGTCATGGGCACTGATGCAGGGGTACGGGTTTTCAGCCAACGAAGCCCCGCGGCAAGGGCGCCTGCCACAGCCAACAAGGCCAGCCAGAGCCGTGACGTGCGACTTGCATTGTGAACCCCCATTTCAGAAGGTTCAAGGCGGACGGTCCGCTGTTCAGGATGCCATGACGTGGTGATGTTGTTGCCAAAACGCACCACCTCCCCACCAGGCGACCAAGTGATGGAGGTCGGGGCGGGCAAGGCTTCTGCGGCTTGAAAGCACACAGCATCCATGGACGATTCGCACCACACCCAAGATGAAGAATCTGCGAAGAACGTTCCTTGGCGCGTATTCACTGCACTTGGTGCGTTGGGACCATCCCAAAATCGAGAGCCCTCCGCCCAACCTTCGTCGGATTTGATCCACACATCTTCCCCCGCCATCAAGCACAATTCGCTGTCGTTGAACCACATGGTTTTGGGCCCTGAAGCACCACCCTGCTCGAATGCAGAGGGCATGCGTTCCCACCCAAGAACCCCCGGGCGCCAGAGCCCTCCAGTCGGGTCCAAAGCGCGCAGGTCCTCGCCCGAGCTTGCCAAGGAAGTGTAGGGGGGGAGTCCGAGGTCGGCCGTTTGGACCTGCACAGGGGTGGTCAGGGGGGCATTCGGGTCGGCAGATCGCCCGATGTGCTCGCGGACATCCCATCGAATTCCCAGCGAGGTGTTGTGCATGCCATACAGGGTCACCGCCGCTTGATTTCGCGTTGCACTCGCATCATTCAACCGAAAGTGAAAGCTCAACGTCACATGTTCTGAGGGCACCGCCACAAAAGCGCGTAAGGCATCGTCTTGGCCATCGAACGTCACTGCCTTGCGTTGGATGCCCTTGGTGAGTTTGGGTTGGGATTGTGCATCGGCAGGACGATGGGTGAGTTCTCCTTCAATGGGCGTGGTGTCAAAACCCCACCATTCCGTCACATACCTGTCCGCGTTCAGCCATTCCCCCTCAGCCTCAGCCTTGATTTCATCCTCGTTCCAAGGCCGCCCCGAGAGCATCACCCTGTCCAGGGACAACGCGCCAAAATTGACATGGGATGTGCCGTACTGGGCACCAAACAACAGGGCGTTGTACATGTAGTCTGCGTCGTCGCTTTTCCCCTGGAACACGCATTTGCCATCCAACCACACCTCTGTGTCCAGCGAGTTCGACCGCTGAAAAACCACGTGATGCCATTTTTCGGGCTCAACTTCCGCCAAAGCAGGGTAGAAATCGTGGTCTTGAAGCTTGCCCAAGTCGAGGTAAGGCACCACGAGCTGGTGACACATTTCCTCGGTTGGGTCTCCCGCCTGATACCCCGGGGTGGGGTGGGGGTGTGCCTCCAGCGCGTTCCATTTCCCCTCTCGCTTGGCCAACAAGGTCCCGTTGTGGGTCCACAGTTCTTCCACCGCATCGAGTGGCCCCAAGGCATCCAGCCACGCTTGAGGAAGTTCAAAGGCTTGCTCCCCGACGTGCATTTCATTTGTGGCATCGCGCCAAAACAACCTTCGGGTTCCGTTTGACCATGACGTGGCATAGGACCATCGCCCGGCAGCCTCAGAAGGATAGATGAGGTCGCTGACGCCGTCCCTGTCGAGGTCCGGCATCAGCAAAGCTGGGATGCCGTCAATTTCTTCCAAATTGAAGCGGCCGCGAATGTCGCCACGTTCCAAATCAAATGTGATGAGATACACGTCGTAGGTCACAATGCCCCGCACCACAACCTCCACCATGTCTTGGGTTTGGTTGGGCTTGAGCCAACAGTCGAAATCCCGCAAATTCATGGGGGAGCGCCAGGTGTGAATCACCTCTCCCGTGGGAGAAAGCGCCTGGAACCACATGTTTTGAGCGTCGCGCCCGATCACCCAATGTTGGCCGTCTGGCCGTGAAAGCAAGTCCCAAGCATGGGTTCCTTCGGTCCCTTCGATCCACCTCACCTTGCCCCAGGTGTTGTTGTTCAAACGCGACATCCCGAGTTGGCCAGTGGCATCGTCTTGCACCAG
>JBMZAL010000019.1:0-12004 GCA_049611325.1 Flavobacteriales bacterium | reverse complement strand
AATCGCGCGTGGTCAAACTGAAGTGCGTGAAGCTTGTAGACCCAGCGCAATGGACCAACAACTTCCCGTATTTCGACGTGATGGTCGACTATGGCATCGGCGATTTGCAAATCCGAATCGACGGGAACACCAACATTTGGGGCACGGAACCGCCCATCGGCACGTTCGGGTTGACGGGCATTGGGGGTCAGTCTGACGGCAACGCGCCTTTCTTGGACGGCTACACCTTGTTGCCAAGAAGCTTGGACGACCTGACCGAGCCGGTCCTTTCGTTGTTCACCGTACCCGACGTCTTTGTGTTGGGTGGCGACCCGGTGTTTGCCATCAACGAGAGCGAGAACGCCGACTTCTTCCAGTGGTCCTTCGGCAACGGCACGTTCAGCAACGAGGAAGACCCCGAGTTGACCTACACCGAACCCGGCACGTACAACATCTTCTTGACGGCCACAGACGAAGAAAGCCAATGCTCGGACCAGTCGACGGCCCAAATCGTCGTCGAAGAGGAAGATGTTGTGGAGGAAACATCCTTCGACCTCGACCTCTTCCCCAACCCGGCTTCAGACGTGTTTCAAGTGTCTTGCGCCACGGCCGCTGAGATGGTGGTCCGTGACGCGGCAGGCCGCGAGTTGTGGCGCGAGCGCATGGCGGCGGGTCGTCGGTCCCTCGACGTCACGTCATGGGCGCGGGGCGTCTACACCATTGAGGTGAAGCCCGAGTCTGTGCAGTTGGCCACCCAAACCGCACGGTTCGCCATTCAGCACTGATGTCAGCCCGGACCCGAAGCCTGTTGCTGCTCCACGGGGTGGTGGTGATTTTTGGGTTCACAGGCATCTTGGGCAAGCTGATCTCGATTGATGCTGAACCCTTGGTGTTCTGGCGCGTCACCCTCGGTGGGTTGACCACCGCAGCGTTTTTGTGGTTTCGGTCGCGTTGGTCGTCTTGGACGTGGCCCAACGCGCTCCGTGTGGGCCTTGTGGGTTGGGTGGTTGCGGCGCATTGGGTGACGTTTTTCGCGTCCATCAAGGCGAGTTCTGTGGGGCTGGCGCTGACCATGTTGGCCACGGCACCGTTGTTTGTGGGGCTCATCGAACCGGTGGTCTTCAAGCGGTCCATCTCGTGGCGCGAAATGGCGGTGGCAGCCGTGGTGTTTGTGGGCATCGCGCTTGTGTTTCAGGCGGAACGAGACCAAACCGCAGGCATCCTCCTCGGGTTGGCAAGCGCGGTGCTTGCAGCGATGTTCAGCACCGTCAACGGGGTGCTCGTCAAACAGCACGACCCGGTTCAACTCAGCGCAGTGGAGTTGCTGGCAGCCAGTGTGGGGATGGCGCTGTGGTTGGCCATTCAAGGGGAGTTTGACCTGTCGTTGATTCAACTGTCCGGGTCTGACTGGCTTTGGATCGTGTTGCTTGCGGTGGTGGCCACGTCGTTTGCCTTCATGGTGTCCATCCAGGTCTTGCAGCAATTGACGCCCTTTGAGTCGGCCATGGCCATCAACCTCGAACCGATTTATGCGATCGTGCTGGCGTATGTTTTGTTTGACGAGCGCTTTTCGTCGGGTTTCTACCTCGGTGCGGCACTGGTCATTGGGGCGGTGTTTGTGGACACGTTGCTACGTGCTACGCCACGTGAAAAAGAGACGCCGCCACCCGGTCGCCGGTGATCCATTGCGATTCTGGAATGCGGAAACCACCGCCTTCAATCGGCACCAAATCCCCACAATCCAGCGCGTGCGACCAAGACCGAGGATCGACCACATCGGGCCGCAACCCGTGGGCCTCATGCAAGTCTTCCGGGTGGATGCCGTGGGCGGTCCGCAGCCCGGTCATGATGGCCTCGTTGTAGCGATCTGCGCGGGAGAGCGTTTCCCGCGATTCAGACAACGCACCTTGTTCCAGCGCCCGGATGTAAGCAGGGTTGTTGGATACGTTGGCGTAGCGCTCAGGGGCCAGGAAACCATGCGCACCAGGCCCAAGACCCAAGTAGGGTTTGCCCGACCAGTACGCGCTGTTGTGGATCGCTTTCCAGTGGCCCTTGTCGCCACGGGGAGCGGCCCAATTGCTCGTCTCATAATGGGACCACCCACGGCCTGCCATGACGCTGCACAAGTGGAGGTATTCCTGTACGGTGCGTTCGTCGGGAGGCGGGGTTTCTTCGCCGCGCTCCACACGTGTGCCAAGCACGGTTTGCGGCTCCACAGTCAGGGCATACGCGCTGAGGTGTCGGACGGGAAGGGAGAGGGCACGCTCCACGTCGTCCTGCCATTGGCGACCCGTGGGAACGCCGTAGATGAGGTCCACGGTCATGGTGTCGAATCCGGCGGTGTGGGCCCGAAGGATGCCTTGTTCCGCCTCTCGACCGGTGTGGGCGCGGTTCATCCAAACCAAGGTCTCGTCGTCAAAGCTCTGGATGCCCACGCTGAGGCGGTTGAAGCCGGCCTCCAACCAAGCGTCCAGACGTGCATCCTCCAAGTCTTCGGGGTTGGCTTCCAAGGTGACCTCTGCAAGTGTGGACACGTCCAACTGCATGGCGTCACAGACTCCGCGAACGAGCTGCTTCATGGCGTCGGGGGGCAACAGGGAGGGCGTGCCGCCTCCGAGGTACAAGGTGGTCACAGGCGCATTGAGCGACCCCAAAAAATGCGGCGCACGAAGTCGGGCTTCCGACGCGATGGACCGAACCATGGCGTCGACGGTTTGGGTGTTTGTTGAGAAGTGGAAGTCGCAGTAGTGACAGGCTTGTCGACAAAACGGAACATGGAGGTAGACGCCGGCCATGTCCCAAAGGTCGTGGCTTCCATGCTACCTTCGCGTTATGGCTCGAGAAATCCAGTGGGACGAGGTCCGCGTTGAACGTGCACGGACGGACATGGACACCAACGCCGAGTGGACGGCCTTGGGCCCCCGCACGTGGTCCGTGTTGCATAATGGCGGGCGCTACAAAGTGGAATGCGAGTCCGGTCCCGACGCAGAAGGCCATCTGGTCATCCGCATCAACGGCGTGCGTCGCGAGGTGCGCGTGCTCGATGAGCGGGCCAAATTGCTCGAGAAGATGGGCATGTCCGTTTCCGCAGGTGCAGCGTCAGGGGACATCAAGGCGCCCATGCCGGGCAAGGTGTTGCAAGTCTTGGTCAAGCCAGGAGATGCGGTGGAGGAAGGCCAGGCACTGCTCGTGCTGGAGGCCATGAAGATGGAAAACATGATCAAGGCCGTGGCGGCCGGCACGGTGTCTGAGGTGCCCGTTGCCGAAGGCGAAGCCGTGGAAAAAGGCGCGTTGTTGGTGGGACTTGAGTCCTGATTGTTCCCCACGCCTTTCCCCGAAAGCTTGTTGATGACATGTCGTTGAAGGGACATTCTGCGTTCTACGTGGAACTACCTTCGAAACATGACCATTCGTGACGTTTTTCGCGTGTGTTGCTGCGTCTTTCTCGGCGCCAACATCGCCTCCGTCGCCCAAGGCCAAGCGTGCAGCAACGCCCTCGACCTCTGCGGCCAGACGGACACCACCGCCGTGTTGGGGTCGCCACTGGATTTGCCAGGATCTGCGGCCTTGGCAGGGGAGTTTGACGCCAACCGCGTTCAAATGATCCACTTTCACACGACGTTCTTCGGACAGTTTGCAGATCCTTCTGAGCCAGCGAACGTGGTGTTGAGCGCCTTGTCGTGCGAAGCGCCTCTTGTGGCCAGGGTGTTTCAGTCCAACCCTTTGGATGTGTGCAACGCTGAGGAATTCGTTCCCGCCTCCGAGTTGTGGACGGTTTCAAGCGACACCACGTTGACCACCCTGTCACTTTTTCAAAACACCGACTACGTGCTGCTGCTCGGTTCGTCGGCCTCGGGCTGCGCGGTCGACGTCCGGCTGGAAGGCCTGGCGCTGAGCATAGACGCCTGTTGCACCTCATCCATCGATTACGGAGAAAGCACGACGGTGGAGGTGTTGGGTTCGGACCCCGATTTGGGCTTTGATTGGACCCCGGTGGAGCTGGCCCAAATGGTGGACAACCAACTGGCGGAGCTCACCCCCTACGAGACCACCACCTTCGAGGTGACGGGGTACATCCAAGGCTGTTCCTACACGGATGCTGTCCTCGTCGCGGTCGGATCGCCCATCGAGGTGCCCAATGCGTTTTCGCCCAACAACGATGCATCCAACGACACGTGGAACATCTACGGGTTGTCCCAGTTTCCCACCTCGACCATTGAGGTATTCGACCGTTGGGGCCAAAGCGTGTTTCGTTCCGTGTCCTACCCCAATCCTTGGGCGGGCAAGAACCGCGGAGTGGATGTCCCTGCAGGCACGTATTACTACGTGATTCACCTGAATGAACCGAATGCCAACCTCGCTCCTGTGACGGGGCATGTCGCCGTGATCCGATGAGCATGAAACACCTTTTGACCTTGGCGTTGGTGTCCTTGTGCTGGTCTGCGCACGCGCAGTTCGTGGGGACGCGTTCGCTGTTCTTGATGTCCAATTTGTTGGACAATCCGGCGGCTGCGGGCAACTCGCCCTGTTTGGACATGCGCATGGGGGTTCGCTCTCAGTGGACGGGATTTGAGGGCGCGCCGTTGACGAGTTTCGCCTCCCTGTCGGGGCGGTTGGGCCAAGGCACGACGTTGGCACACGGGATGGGGGGTTACGTGCTGACCGACGCAATCGGCCCTTGGTCCAACACGAGGTTTAGCCTGGCCTACTCCACCAAAATCCGACTCACCACGGGCGCCCGGTTGAGCGCGGGGATCGGTTTGGGGATGGTTCAGTACCGCTTGGATGTGGGCAGCCTTCAGTTTCCCGAGGTGGCTGCCACCGATGACCCGGCGCTGATCGGTTCAGCGACTTCGCAAACGGTGTTCCCGACGATGGATTTTGGGTTGTGGTACGAGGACAAACTCAATTTCGCGGCATTCAGCGTTCAAAACGTCACCGCGACCACATTGACGGACATCGCAGCCACCACATCTTCAGGACGGACGGCGGTGTTGACGGGCGGACGCTACATCAAGTTGGACCGTCGGTTTGCCTTCCGCCCCGCGCTTCAAATGCGAATGGCTTCTGGACTGCCTGCGGCCATCGATTTTCAAGGCACATTCAGCATGGACGACCGCATCTCGATGGGTTTGGGCTACCGTTCAGGCTCCGCATTGGTCGGGGTCATGAACCTGAAGCTGTTCGAGTCCATGACGGTGGGGTATGCGTATGATTTTGGGGTTTCTGCCCTGAATGTTGCGGGACGAAACTCCCACGAAATCGTGATTTCATTGACGGCGTGTGACAAGGACGACCCGTTCTTCGGCACAGGAGGCCGTTGCCCTGCATACGACTGACATGTACGACACGTTGTCCAAGCGCTTGCTCTTTTTGGCTGCCGCCGCCATAGTGGTGGTGACGCTTGGATACACCCAACACCTTTCCTCCATCATCCGCGAAGAAGAGCAGCGGAAGGTCGACTTGTGGGTGGAAGCGGTAAAGCAACGGGCGGAGCTGGTGACTTACACCCAATCCCTGTTCGAAGACCTCGGTGCGGAAGAAAAGAAGCGCGCCGACCGGCTCGCCTCTGCGTATCGGTTGATTCAGGAAGCCCCCGACGGAACGGATTTGACCTTCGCGGGGGATTTCTTGGTCAACAACAACACGGTGCCCGTTCTCATCACCAACAAAGTGGGGGAGGTGGTGTACAAAGTCAACGTGGACCCGCCGCCGGCAGGTGTGGCCGAACGGGCGTACTACGACAGCATTCGGCGCACCCAAATGAGCCGGAACCCACCCATCCGTTTTGAAGAGGTGGGCCAGACCATTTACTACGCCGAGAGTGTGCGCCTGCGCAAGCTGCGCGAGGCCATGGACGAGCTCATCGAGTCCTTCATTTCGGAAACCGTCATCAACAGCGCATCCGTGCCTGTCTTGTTGATTGACTCGACGGCCACGAGGGTGGTGAAGTCTCAAGGCATCGATGTGTCGAAACTCGACACCCCCGAGAAATTGCAAGCCCGGTACGTGGCCATGGCCGAGGACAACCCGCCCATTCCAGTGTATTTGCCTGGGGAGGGCTGGCACATCGTATTCTATGAGGAGAGCGCGGTCTTGACCCAGCTGCGCTATTTCCCCGCCGTGCAGTTGCTGTTGATCGCGGCGTTTTTGCTCGTGGCTTACCTCGTGTTCTCCGCCTCGAGGCGGGCAGAACAAAACCGGGTTTGGGTGGGCATGGCCAAGGAGACTGCGCACCAGTTGGGCACGCCATTGAGTTCGCTGATGGCGTGGTCCGGGTTGCTCGCTGCGAAGGGTGTGGAGGAGGAGGCGCTGAAAGAAATGGACAAAGACATCGCCCGACTGCAAGTGGTTGCGGAGCGCTTTTCCAAGATCGGATCCGAGGCTACACTCAAGGAGGACAACCCCCTTGAGGTGGTTCGAGAGACCGCTGACTACATGCGTCCCCGCGTGAGCAAACACGTGGAGATGGTTCAGGAACTGGGCCCTGATGCAGGGCACTTGATGCTCAGCCGCCCCCTGTTGAGTTGGGTGCTTGAAAACCTGATTCGAAACGCCGTGGACGCCATGGATGGGGAGGGTGTGCTCACCATACGTGCGCATTGGCGGGAAGACGCCTTTACCATCGAGGTCGAGGACAACGGCAAAGGCATGCCCAAGGCGGTGGCGAGAAAAGTGTTCGATCCCGGCTTCACCACCAAAGAGCGCGGCTGGGGTTTGGGCTTGTCACTCGCCAAGCGCATTGTGGAGGATGTTCACGACGGCCAAATCCTCGTGGCGCTCTCCGAACCCGGCAAAGGCACGTGTTTCCGAATGGTGTTCCAAGCGTGAATGTCCGTCAGCGGACGATGAGGATGCGCCCCACTTTTTGTTCTCTGTAGAACACGCCGTCTTCTCGGTATTCCCACTTCACGATGTACGGGTACCATCCGTCGGGCAAGTAGTGGTCTCCGTTGCCCAAATCAGGCGCCCCACCATCCCAAGGTCGATCCGCGTCTTCGGTGGACCAGACCTGCTCTCCCCATCGGCTGAAGACCTGGAAAGAGAAGGCATCCCATTCGCAGCTGCTCTCGATTCGAAATCCCTCATTCAGCCCGTCTCCGTCCGGGGTGAAGGCGTTGGGAATCCACACGTGACACCCGCAGTATTCCTCCTCCACTTCGGCGAGGGCCACCGACGAACCACAGGCGTTGGTGGCCGTGATGTAGTGTTCGCCTCCCGCAACGTTGTTCTCAAACCCGGAAGCGCCTTCTGTGGACCACACCAAGGAGAAGGGAATCTCGTAGGGGTCGGTGTCGAGGACGGGGAGCAGCTCCACGCGCACTTCGGTCGAGTCGCCGATGCAAATCAAGGGGTCCACGGCCGAAGCCACGACGTTGAGGTTGGGGAGGACCTCCACATGCATGGTGTGGCTGTCCATGCACCCTGTGGCGTTGTCGCGCACTTCGATGAGGTATTCGCCCTCGTCGTAGGCGCTGTAGCCCGCAGTGGCGGCATCGTTGTTCACACTCCAAATCCAGGTTCCGACGGGGTCGTCTGTTTGGGTGGGCCACACAAATGAATACGGGGCATCCAACACGCAACGAGACACGCTGTCGGGCTGCGAACCCACGGTGGGCGTTGGCCACCACGTGATGTATGCCGTGTCCGATTGGGCGCATTCGCCGAGTGTGACGTTGGCCACAAAAGGACCTTCGCCCATGGACGCCACCACGGGCAGGTTGGCGCCGTTGCCCCCCACATTCCAACTCAGCGCATCCACGTTGCCTGTGACGCTCAGCACGGCCACTTCTTCGTCACACAAGGGCGCAGGGTCGACCAACCCTGTGACAATGGGAGGAAGCATGGTGTAATTGAACGACTCGGTGCTTTCGCATCCGTTGTCGTGGATGAGGTTGGCTTGGTATACTCCTGCGCCCGCTGCAGTGAGGCTTGTGGTCCCCGTGGGCAGGTCCCACGAGGCCACAGATGCGTCGTTGAAGACGTTGAAGCCAATGACCCCGGTGGATTCCCAGCACAAGCTGTTGGGGGCCGTGGTGAACGCACCTTCAGCCAAAGGGAGCGCCTCGATGACGATGGGCTGAGGTTCAGATTCGCAGCCATTGACGATGGAGGTGGCGGTGAAGGTTCCGCCTTGGCTCACGTTGAGCAGGGGTGAGCTGGAGTTCTGCCAGGAGGCGGTGGCTCCCGCGGAAGGAACAGCCACGACTTCGACGGGCTCCCCGTCACAAATGACGACGGGTCCTGCGGTTGGCTCAGCATCGACGGCGAAACTGACGTCGGGCAAGGCTTGGAACGTCACATCCACTTGAAGTTGGGCGCTGCATACCCCAAGCGTGGCCGTCACGTCGTGAATGCCTGCGATAGTGGTGACGCTGGTGGCCCCTTCAACCCCATCCCAAGCGACGGTCGCACCCGGGGCTGCTGTGGCTTCCAATGTGGCCTCCAACGCTCCACACACCACGAGGTCGGGATCCACCAACAACTGGAGCGCAGGGTCCAACACGTCGATGTCGAAGGTCTCGTGCGTGGGGCAACCCGCGGCATTGAAGCCAGTCATGGGGTAACTGCCGGCGGTGGCGACGGGCAACACATCGTCGATGTTCGCATCCCAAACGGCGTCCACCGTTTGACCCAAGGGGAGGGTTGTGAACTCCGAATCACCCCCAACACATCCCACCAAGGGGGCAGGTTCCTGCACGGCCAGGCCATTCAGGTACGACGAGTAATAGTAGGAGCTCTCACAGAACGACTGCGGATTGGAGAGTCCGCCCGTGCTTCCGGTGAATCCCCAATAGACGAGCGGGTCCCCATCGAAAATGTCGTTCACGAGGTCCACCGTCAAACTGTGTCGGAGGCTTCCTGCGAAATAGACTTCCAACAGGGTGGTTGCAGGATCCCAAACAACGCTCAACGGGTAGTTTAGACCTGTTTCGATGTTGGCGGCAGTGGGGTGTGCTTGAACTGCAGCGGACAATTCGTTGGGCGTGTTGTGCTTGAGCGAGCCGTCACGAAAGATGGCAATGTGGTCCCAGGGGTCGTCAAACTGGTTGACAGGGCCCGCCACGGGGGAGCCATCGTTGGCAAAGGTGTCCATTTCGATGGCGAGGGAATTGTTGGCAAACACCCCACCAGGACCGTCGAAGCCGTATCCGATTTGGGCACCGTTGATGGACAGGGGGCCTGTGGTGAGGTTGGAAATTTGCTGAAGAACAAAGCACACGCCGTCCGCCCCCTCGTCACTTCCGCCAAAATTCATCTCAAAGTCCAACTGAAAGGGCGCACCCAAATGCAAGGGGCATTCATGCCATGCCGCACCTCGTCGGTTGTTGATGTTGGGGGTGAGTTGAACGCAATCCGCGCCACCCGGGAGGGCGTCCCCAACAAAATTCCATTGTCCCCACGCAGGAAGCACAGCACAAAAAACCAAGAAACCGGAGGAGATGAGGAAACGCATCAACGGGTCAGAGATTGCGGATGACTTCGACGATGCGCTCGGTGGCGTGACCGTCCCAGAGCGGGGGCACGACCCCTTCTTTGGGGTTGTCGATGGCGTGCATGACGTCCGCGACGTTGAGCTCGGTGAGCATTTGGTTGGTGCCAAGGGTCGTCGTGCTTGGCCGCTCCGTGTTGGGACGGAGGGTGATGCACGGCACTTGCCGGTACGTCGTTTCTTCTTGGATGCCGCCCGAGTCGGTGACGACCGTTTTGGCCTTGGAAATCAGGTGCTGGAACGCGAAGTAGTCCATGGGTGGCGTTCGCTTCAATCCGGGATGCTCGAGCACATCGGCAAGCCCAAACGACTCCAAGTTCTTCTGTGTTCTTGGGTGGATGGGGAAGACCACTGGCGCCGAGGCACAGAGGTTTTGGAGGAGGTCGACGATGAACTGGCATCCCTCCCGGTTGTCCACGGTGGCGGGCCGGTGCATGGTCAGCAAATGGAAATCCTCTTGCGCTCCCAAGCCGAGGTCGGATAGGATGGGGCTTTGATCGATTTGGGGTGAAAAGTGCACCAAGGTGTCAATCATGGTGTTGCCCACGAAGTGCACGTTGCCTCCTTGGTCGAGGCCCTCGTCTTTCAGGTGGGTCAAGCCCGAATCTTCCGTGACGAAGTGGTGTGCACTCAGTTGATCGACCAAAATGCGGTTGATTTCCTCCGGCATGGAACGGTCAAAGCTGCGTAGACCCGCCTCCAGGTGACCCAATGGAATCCCGAGCCGTTGGGCGGCAAGCGCCCCGGCAAGCGTGCTGTTGACGTCGCCAGGCACCAACACGAAGTCCGGCTTGACCTTTTCCATGACCTCCACCAATTGGGCGATCATGTGGGCAAACTGCAAGCCCGCGGAACCGGGATGCAGCTTCAGGACGTGGTCGGGTCGCAGGTCAAATTGGTCAAAAAAGACCTGTGACATCGCCTTGTCGTAGTGCTGCCCGGTGTGGACCAAGGTGAGCTTGGCGCCTGGGATGGCATCCATCACCTTGCGAAAGCGCGTGACCTTGATGAAGTTGGGGCGGGTGCCGATGACGATGAGAAGGTGCATGGATTTTGGTCAGAAGGTGGTCTGCGGCCCCAATGTATGAAGCAGTTCGCTGTATTCGTGGGCCAGCGCGTCCCGTTGAAAGCGCTCCGGGGAAGCGTGGCTTGTTTTGCCGGCGAGGGCCTGTTGGATTTGGTGTGCAAATCCCTGGTCGTCTTCCATGCCACAAAGGTCAAACCCCCAAGACCCCAACAAACGCTCGAGGTCGCTGTCCAGGGCACCTCCGGCAATCAAAGGACGTCCTGTGGCGAGGTATTCAAAGGCCTTGCCCGGGATCGTGCGGCGGCCGGTCTCGTTGTTGTTCTGGAGAATCACCAAGGCATGGCAGGGCGACATCGCTTGGGGAACCGCGTCGTGGGAGACGCTCCCGGCGAATCGCCACGCGTCGGAAGGAAGGGTTTGCTCCAGTTCGTCCTGGATGGCGGGGTCGAGGGCGCCGTAGAGGACCAAATGCAAAGGCCGGGAGGTCTCGGCATGGGCGTTGTGGTCACGGATGGCACGCCACAGCCCAGGGGCGTTCCGGCTTCCATACAACGATCCAAAGAAGCCAAGCACAAAAGGCCCGTCTTCAGGCGCGTCTTCGAGGTCAAATCCATCCGCGGCGTCAAATCCGTTGGGAATCCAGACGCCTTTGGGGTCGTTGTCTTGCAAGGGGCCTCCCAGGAGGGACACGGCGGCTGAAGGCGCGGTGACCACCACCCGATCCGCATGTTCGACCACCTCACGCTCCAGGGCCTTGTGCCGGGCACGGCTTTGCGCACTCAAATTGAAATCGTCCAAATAGTCCATGTCGGACCACGGATCGCGGAAGTCCGCCACCCAGGGAATGTCAGGAAAGGCTTGTTTCAATCCGAGTGCAATCAAATGGGTTGAATGCGGAGGGCCTGTGGAGATGATGGCGTCCACCGGAGCCTCCGCGAGGCGCTTCTTCAACCGGCGAATGGAGGGCCGAATCCAAAACATGCGCGCGTCCGGAATGAACACGTTGCCCCGAACCCATTGGACGAACCCGCCGGATTTATTTTTTCCCGAAGGCTTTGAAGAACTCCCAAACCGGTTTTGGGACCGCCCCATTTTCAGGGCGTCGAGCCACGAAGCGGGTTCAACGATGGGCCCCTTCCACACCTCGGTGTCGGGAGACACGTCCGACTGCAGCCCGGGATCCAGCGCCGGGTAATGGGCCCCTTCAGGCACGTAAATCACTGGAGACCAACCGTGTTTGGGCAAATACTTGGCGAATTTCAACCAGCGCTGGACCCCTGCGCCTCCCGAGGGAGGCCAGTAGTAGGTCACAATCAACACGCGCTTTGCAGCCATGACTTCAAAGCTAAGACGCGGCGAATCATGGTGAACAAAGAGAACTGACTTACATTTGCGTCCTCCTTACCGAGAAGCCCGGGTGGCGGAATTGGTAGACGCGCGCGACTCAAACTCGCGTTCCGCAAGGAGTGTGGGTTCGATTCCCACCCCGGGTACAGAGAAAGCCT
>JBMZAL010000018.1:0-12229 GCA_049611325.1 Flavobacteriales bacterium | reverse complement strand
CCCGCCATTGACCAATACCACAACGTGCTGGAGGTTCCATGTTTGGTGGACGTGACGGCCACGGCAAGCGCGGATGCGTTTTGTCCTGGCGAATCGGTGACCTTGTCGGCCCCAGAAGGTTTTGCGTCTTACGAGTGGTCCAATGGCGGTGCCGAAGCCACCACGGAAGTCACTGCCGGCGGGGCTTACTCTGTGCTCGTCTACGATGAGGCGGGTTGCGCAGGATTCTCCAACCTGTTGACCATCGCCGAAGTCGTGGGCGATGCGCCCACGATTGCTTTCGATGGCAGCACCGACTTGTGCGACGGCTCTGTGTTGACGTTGACGGCGTCAGACGCGGACAACTACACGTGGTCGACGGGTGACGAAACCCAAAGCATTGACGTGACCACGTCTGGTTCATACGCTGTGTACAGCGTGGACATCTGCGGCAACGCTGGAACCTCAGACACCTTGGTGGTGGAAGTGTTCGACGCACCCTTGGGCAACCCAGAGGTCAGCGAGGACATCACCTTGGACGCACCGGCGACGGTGGACTTGACTGCGACAGGCGAGAACATCCGCTGGTACGACTGGTCCACGGGCGGCAACTTGCTCGCGGAAGGCAACACGTTCGCGCCGCAAGTCGACGTGACGACCACGTTCTGGGCTGAAGATGTCCGCACGACGTCAGGCGACCAAGAAGTGGGGGGTGAGTTGACCAACCAAAACAGCGGTGCCTACCACTCCAACAGCGCGCGTTGGTTGGAATTTGACGTTTACGAGAGCACGCGCCTCAACAGCGTGACGTTGTTCGCCAACGGCACGTACGAGCGGGAGTTTGAGTTGATTGATGAATTTGGCATCGTGCTCGAATCGATGGCCGTGGAAGTCGAGGCGGGAACGTTCGTCTTGGAATTGAACTGGGACGTCGAGCCTGGCCTGAACTACGGTTTGCGCTGCACCACAGAGGATCCCCAACTGTGGCGCGAGGGCAACAATTCTCAGTTGAGCTACCCGTACGAGGTGGGTGATTTGTTGACCATCACCAACAGCACGGCTGGACCGAGCTTGGACTACTACTATTTCTTCTACGAGTGGAAGGCCGAGCCCAAGCCCATTGAGTGCGTGTCCGACCGCGTGGGTGTGACCGTCACTGTGGCGGGCACCGTGGGTGTGGACGAAGGCGCTGAGGCGTCGTGGTCGGTGACCCCCAACCCTGCGGCACACGGCACCGAACTTCGCATGCCAGGCCTCGACTTGGGCACGTTCATTCAAATTGTGGATGCCCAAGGCCGGATGGTGCACGAAGGCACGTGGGAAGGTAGCTTGACTCTGGGATGGCCTGCCGGTTGGTACGCGGTGCGTGCGCAAAACGCGCAAGGCATGCAACACAAGGCCTTGGTCATCGAGTAAGCGCCTGAAATTTGACGATACTTTCAAGGCGGGGCCCAAGGGTCCCGCCTTATTTTTAGGGCATGGGATTGGTCAGCATTTTGACGAGGTGGGTGCCTCGCACCGTGCTTCAGCGTGGAGCGCACTTGGCATTGCAGAGCGTGGCGTGGTCGTATGCCGGCGACGCGTTGGAGGACCCCATTGTGGGGAAGTCCTACCGGAAGATGTTGCCGTACGGTCGTGTCCGCAGTCGCCCAAATGCGCTGGCTCCGCACAGCTTGAGCTTGGAGCGTCATCGTGCCGTGTGGGCTTTTTTGCAACGCAAAACGTCCTTTTTTGAGGCGCCCTTGCGCATGCTGCACCTCGCGCCGGAATACTGCTACTTGACCCGATTCAAGAAGCAGTCCAACCTGGACTACGTGACGGCCGATTTGAACAGCCCCTGGGCAGACCATCATTTCGATTGTCATGACATTCCTTTTGAGGACGAGAGTTTCGATGTGGTCATGGCGAACCACCTCCTTGAACACGTGGAAGACGACCGCAAGGTGTTGCGCGAGTTTCACCGCGTCATGAAGCGCGGCGGCTGGGGTGTGCTTCAGGTGCCCATCAATTACAACGAAGAAAACACCGCGGAGGATCCCAACGTGACCGACCCCATGGAACGGGAAAGGCGCTACTGGCAACAGGACCACGTTCGGTTGTACGGGCACAAGGACTATCCTGCACGGTTGCGCGAGGCCGGTTTCCACGTCGAGGAAGTCGACATGATGGAGATGTTGGGGGAGGTGCGCTACAAGCGCTACAGCTTGGGAGAAGAACGTTGGGTGTATTGGGTGTCGAAGCCCTGAGTCTCAGAGCGCCGTGATCTCTGCAACCCGCGTGTCTTGCACGGCTTGCATGAATCCTTCCATTTGTGCCAAGCGAACGTCCACTTCCAACGCACAGGAAATCTGGAAGTCGGTGGAGGCAGGTTCCAATTCCCACCGTTTGATGAGGCCCATGACGACCCCCATGTGCTCGTAGGCGAAAGCAATGCGAAGGCGTTGGGTGCGAATGCGCTTGACAACTTGCCCTGCCCGCAGCGCCTCGGCTGCTCCTTCTCGGTACGCTTCGATAAGCCCACCCACCCCGAGTTTGGTGCCCCCGAAGTACCGCACCACAGCAAATAACACATGGGTCAGGTCGTGGGCCCGAATGACGCCGAGGATGGGAGGCCCGGCACTGTTGCTGGGTTCGCCATCGTCACTTGAACGGTGGTGGGTTCCGTCGAATCCAATCATCCATGCATAGGCGACGTGACGGGCGGCATGGTGTTGTTTTTTGAGGGCCTCGAGATGGACTTTGACCTCCGATTCGGAGGCGATGGGAAAGCCGTACCCAAAGTGCTTGGAACCTTTGGCTTTGAAAAGGCCCTCACAAGGACCAGCCAGCGTCCGGTAGGTGTCCTCCATGTCCGGGGCCATTATCCTTCAAAGCAGAAGGACAGCACAAAGCTTCGGGTCCTCAAGAAATCCAATGGTGACGCGTAAATGCTGTCGTCGGGAATCAGGACGTTGCGAAGGCCGTGCTCGGTTTTGGCCTGAATGGCGAGCTTGAAGAAGGGGAGGAAAATGTCGATGCCCGCCCCGATGTCCGCGGCAATGTTCCCAGACTTCAGTCGCAAGATGTTGTCGGATTGCAACTGCTGGTTGACGTTCTCCTGAGATTGGAAGTCGCGCGCGTACTTCACCCCAAACAACGCGTATGCCGCGACATTGTCCACCCGGTCTGTGCGCCACTTGAGCAAAAGCGGAATGTCAAGGTTAACGGCCTCCGTGCGTTTGATCACATTGTTCGATCCTTCAATCGTGTAGTCCAAACCGCGGTCCTGGAAACTCAATCCCGGCACAAATCGCAGACGCCAGTGCCGTGAGAGCGTGTAGGACGCCATCAGGTGCATGTTGAATCCGGCCTGTGGCACGTTGTTCACACCCCGGAAAGAGTCAGCCGCACTGTCGGCGACAGCGAAGTTGAAATCACTCGAGTTGGCGGACAAAATGAAGCCAAAGTGGTACAACCGCGAATCGAAATTGGGCAAGTTCTTTCTGCCACGCTGCGCGTGAGTCGCTGTACTCAGCATCATCAACGCCAGTCCGATCAAAAGGGGAATACGCTTCATGCTCGACCAAATTACGTCATCACAACGAGGCAATGCCCCAAATCTGATGCAACAGCACCGTGGCACACAAGGACAGGAGCATGGCGGCGAACAAATAGGTGATCAAGGAAAGCACAAAGGTGACCCCACCAGACAGCATCCACGACACTTGGGTGGTCGCTTGGGTGCGGTAGGTCTCGCGATCGGGCAATTCCCCCACGGATTCCGCACCTTGCTCGGCCACGAAGGCCGCATAGGCTTCGTCGCTTGCGGTGTGCTCGTCAATTTGGGCGAGGCGCAACGCCTTCCGCAATTCGGTGGCATCCTTGGCCACCACGTGGTTCCAGCCCCACACCGAGCACGCGGCCAAGATGGCATACACGGCAAGGGGTTTGGTCAATTGCTTGAAGTCGCCCCAAAAAGACTGCGTGCTGCCGCCACGGCGAACCATCCAAACCGACCATCCCAACGCGAGCAGGGTCAGTGCAGACCAGTGATACATGCCTCCCAAAGCCACCAATCGCTCTGCGTTGATGGGCCCGACAAGCAGCCATTTGAAGGCAAAGTATCCTGCGGCCAACACGAGCGGAAGGCCAGCAAGTGGGGTGCTGCGCATGGTTACCCGTTCATCGACGCGAGGAAGTCCTCGTTGTTGCGGCTGCCTTCCACGCGATCCTTGACGAATTCCATGGCTTCCACGCTGTTCATGTCTGCGAGGTGCTTGCGCAAAATCCAAATGCGCTGGAGGTCTGCCTTGTCCATGAGAAGGTCCTCACGGCGCGTGCCGGAGGCCAAAATGTCGATGGCGGGATAGATGCGACGGTTGGAAATCCGACGGTCCAGTTGGAGTTCCATGTTGCCTGTGCCCTTGAATTCCTCGAAGATCACTTCGTCCATCTTCGATCCCGTTTCCGTCAGTGCCGTGGCGATGATGGAGAGCGATCCGCCATTTTCGATGTTGCGGGCCGCGCCGAAGAAACGCTTGGGCTTCTGAAGGGCGTTGGCCTCCACACCGCCGGACAAAATCTTGCCCGAAGAGGGGCTCACCGTGTTGTAGGCACGGGCGAGACGGGTGATGGAGTCGAGCAGGATGCACACGTCGTGTCCACATTCCACCATGCGCTTGGCTTTTTCGAGCACGAGGTTGGCAATGCGTACGTGACGGTCTGCGGGTTCGTCAAAGGTGCTGGCGACCACTTCCGCATTCACACTGCGCTTCATGTCCGTCACTTCTTCAGGACGCTCGTCGATGAGCAGGATGATGAGGTACACCTCGGGGTGGTTCAGGCTGATGGCGTTGGCCACATCCTTGAGCAAGGTGGTCTTTCCCGTCTTGGGTTGCGACACAATCATGCCACGCTGCCCTTTTCCAATAGGGGCGAACAGGTCCATGAGTCGTGTGCTGACGGTGCCACGGGCGGTGCTCAACTTGAAGCGTTCTTGCGGGAACAGCGGGGTCAAAAACTTGAAAGGAACCCGGTTTTTGATCCATTCAGGGCTGCGGCCGTTGACGCTCTTGACGTCCAACAATGGATAATACTTCTCCCCGATGCGTGGAGGACGAATGCCTGCCACCACGGTGTCGCCCGTCTGAAGCCCAAATTGCTTCAGTTGCTTCGCCGAGATGTACACGTCGTCGGGAGAATTCAGGTAGTTGTAATCGGCAGAGCGAAGGAACGCGTGGCCTTCTTGTTGCACTTCGACCACGCCTTCCGTCTGCACCAACCCGTCGAAGTCAAATCCGTGCTCTTCAGGTTCCGACAAGAAGGGGTCGCGACGGTTGCGGTTGTTGCGGTTGTTGCGGTCATTCCGGTCATTCCGGTCATTCCGGTCATTCCGGTTGTTGCGGTCGTTGCGGTTGTTCCGATCGTTGCGGTTGTTGCGGTCTCCGCGCTCGCCTCGGTTGTTTCGGTCGTTGCGATCGTTCCGGTCATTCTTGCCGCCTTGATCTTGGCCACCCTTGGCGTTCTCGTCTTTGCCGCGAGCGTCGTCGCCTTGGCCTTCACGTCGGCGACGGTCACGGCGTTCGCGCATGCTTTCGCCTGAGCGTCGTCCTTGATCTTGGACCTCTTTGTTGGAATCGGAACCACCTTCTGAGGAAGGCGCGTCGGTTTTGGACTTGTCGTCTTGTCCGTCATCCTTGCCCCGGCGACGGTTGTCGCCCTTGGGCTTGTCCTGGCCTTGATCGTCTGTGGATTTCTTGGCGCGGGGCGCGCGCTTCTTGGACGCACTCTCTTTGGCGTCACTCTTGGCCTTGCTTTTGTTCGCACTCGGCTGTGCCGCTTGCTCGTCCAAAATGCTGTACACGAGGTCTTGCTTTTTAAGCTTGTCCACGCGGGTGATTCCAAGTTTGCTTGCGATTTCTCGCAGTTCGGCAACTTTTTTGCCGTTCAGTTCGATGATGTCAAACATCCTAATACGTTGGGTGAGGGAGGGGCAAAAACCCCGGATTGGCATCCCGATGACGCCGATGCTGTAAAGATAGGCAATGTGCTTCCTGTCGATGCAGTTGGTGCCCAAAAATGTGCGTCTTGCTTCTCTCAAGGACGCTTCCGCGCCCATTCGACAACGCGAAGATCGTGCAGCTGCCCTTCGTGCATGCGGAATTTGAGCATGGTGCAGACCTTGTGAAAGCCGGAGATGCCTGCGGCTCCTGGATTCAAGTGGAATCCTCCCCAAGCGTCTACGCGCTGCACGAGCAAAATGTGGCTGTGTCCACAAATGAAGAGGTCGGGCCGTTCCACGCGCAGTTGTGGAAGGATGCCTCGGGCGTATTTGGGCGGTCGACCCCCGATGTGGGTCATCCATACCTGCAGTCCGCCTGCCTCAAAGCGCTGATGTTCCGGCCAGGTGCGCCGCGCAAGTTGATCGTCAATGTTGCCGTACACGGCCCGAACCTTGGTGATGTCCGCCAAGGCATCGGTCACATGGAGGTCGCCAATGTCCCCGGCATGCCACACTTCGTCGCATCCCTCGACGTGACGCTTGATGCGGTCGTTGATGTGACCATGGGTGTCTGACAGCAATGCGATGTTCATGGGAATCGTTTCTTTCGACAGGGCAAATTCGGCCAAAAATGTCCCACTTTCGTTTCATGAAAACCACGTTGCTGTCTTGGGGGCTTCTTTTGGCCCTTGTCGTCGGAGTTGCGCCCCAGGGCCTCGCCCAAACCAAAGAGCCCACGCGCAAAGCGCAAAAGGAGTACCAAAAGGCCCTTGAAGCATACCGGTTCATGTCGCCCAATCTTGCGCTCAGCCACTTGGACGACGCAATCGATCGCAGTCCTTTGTTTGCCGAGGCCTTGTTCCTCAAAGCGCAGATTTACCAGGACATGTCGCATCCGCAGCAAGAGGAGGCGCTTGCTCAGGCATTGAATGCCAACGCCACCATGTTCCCGCACGGTTGGATCACCTTGGCGGAGATTCAATGGAACCTGGGCAAATACCAAGAAGGTTTGCAATCCCTTGCCCGGTTGGATGAACTGTCCGCGCCTCGAATGTCCGAAGAGTCTGAGCGGCGTCGCGCATGGGTGGAGGCAGGTTTGACCTTTGCAGTGGAGGCCATGGCCAAGGAGGAGGAAGTCCTCGAGGCCGAGGCGGTGCAGGGTGGATTGAATACGGAGGCCTTGGAGTACTATGGCGCGCTCGATCTCAGCGGGACCCGCATGGTGTTGACCCGGTCGGACCTGTCTAGCGAGGAGCAACGCACGACACCCGGGGTTGTGGGCGGCGAAGATTTTTTCGAGTCCTTGCAGCTGGAGGACGGCACGTGGTCCCCTCCGGTGCCCTTGCGAGGCGTCAACACCCCCATGAACGAGGGGGCGCCCACGTTGAGTGGCGACGGGAAAACCATGGTGTTCACGGCATGTGACACCCCCCGCGATGGGTACGGCCCACGTCGAGGCAAGGGTTCTTGCGATTTGTTCGAGTCGACCTGGGACGAGGCCACAGGGCAGTGGACCTTGGGCGCCAATTTGGGCGCACCGAATTCGGCAGGTTGGGAAAGCCAACCTGCACTCAGTGCAGACGGCAACCTGCTTGTGTTTGCGCGCGGTCCCAAAGGTCAGCTTGAACCCTCTGACCTCGTGGTCTGCCACAGGTTGGCCAATGGCGGCTGGTCTTCCCCAAGAAAGCTTGCGGGCAAGGTGAATACGCCCTACACCGAGGAGAGCCCCTTTTTGCATCCCGATGGAAAGACCCTGTACTTCAGCAGCGACGGTCATCCGGGTTTTGGCCAGCTCGACGTGTTCATGTCCAAGTTGCAGAAAGACGGGGTGTGGGGCGAACCGGTGAACTTGGGGCGTGGGGTCAACAGCCCAGGAAAAGACAACAGTTTGATGGTCATGCCTCGAGGAGGCGTGGCCATGTTTGCCACCACGCAGGGCTCGGGCAACTTGGATTTTTGGCAAGTGGAATTGCCGGAGGAAGTCAAGCCCATCGAGGTGGCCACCCTCCGGGGGGTCGTCCGCAATGCGAACACTGGGCGGGCACTGGTCGCAGAGGTGTCCATTGTGGATCTCTCGTCAGGCCAAACCGTCAGCCGCACCACGTCAGAAGGCGAGACAGGCTTTGTCATTCCCCTGCCAGGCTTGGGGTCCTACAGTTTTGAAGCCAGCGCAGAGGGGCACCTTTTCGGCATGACCACCTACGAACAAGGCGGGGGCATGGACCTCAACCGGTCGCCATTTGTCCAAATTGAACTCATGCCGATTGAGGTCGGCCAAACCTTCACGCTCGAGGCCATTCAGTTTGAATCGGGCCTCTCCAAGTTCAGCGAGAATTATCAAGCGGGTTGTGAGCGATTGGCACAATGGATGACAGACAATCCAGGGGTCAACATTCGCATTGTGGGCCATACAGACAACGTGGGCAGCGTTTCTTTCAACATGGCATTGAGTCAAGACCGGGCTGCAGCGGTGCAACGCTTTCTCACGGAACGGGGCGTGGATGGGGAGCGCATCGAAACCCAGGGCGATGGCCCTTCAAACCCGGTGGCGGACAACGAAACGGAGGAAGGCCGTGCCCTGAACCGAAGGGTGGAGGTGGTGATCCTCGATTGACTTCTCCGATACGTTGACGTCAACGCAGGTTCCAGGTGGCCGACACGTAAAGGGTTCGCGGAGGTGCAGGGTTGTAGAGTTTGCCGCCAAACCCATTGAGTTGGTGCCATCCAGAGTACGCCGTGTTGGTGGCGTTTCGGATTCCCAAGGATACGCCCACAGGCGCGGAAGGAGGCGTCCATCCAAGATCCACATTGGCTGTGGCGTAGGCGGGGTGGATGTTTTCGCCGCTGGTGTTGAGCGGCGTGGCACCCACCGCGCGGATCCACGTTTGAAGCGTCCACGTGTGGTTGCGTTCCCAGGCCTTCCAGTGGTGCTGGACGTTGGCCATCCATTTGGGCGAACCGGGCAAGTCACCTTCCGCCCATCGATGGAATTGGAAGGCGCCCGAGCCTTGGAGGCGATGTCGCGACCAAGTTTGCTGAGCCCGCCATTCGATGCCCTGCATCGTCACAGGAGATGCGGCGTTGACGAACGTGGGGTTGTCCAACGAATCGACCGCTTGCACGATGGCGCGGTTGACGCTTTGGTGGTACAGCACAACTTCCCCTTGGCTGTGGCGAAATCCGGACTCCAGGGTCCACGCGCGTTCTGCGTCAAGCACCGCAGGCAATGCGCCGGTGATGTCGGTGGACAGGGATTCAAAATTCGTGGGGTCGCTGAATCCAGTGGACGCTTGCACAAAGGTGGTCCAGGCCGAACCCAACGACTTTGACGCGCCGATGCGTGGAAGGAGTTGGGTGGTGTTGAAGGGGGAGAGGTAGGCCGTGTCGGTGGCTGTGCCTTGCGCAAGGCGGGAGCGTTGTGAAAAAGCGGCCGACGTTTCCAACCGCCATCCAGAATCCCAAGCCCAAGAAAGTGCAGGCGCCCAATGGGCGCGTGATTGGCGAATGTCCAGGTCGTACTCGAGGGGACTCTCACTGCCCAAAACGGCGTCGCTCCACTGGGCAAAGTTTCCTTGGTCGACCACTGCCATGAGGGTCCACTCAGCCTGGAAATCGACCTTCTCGAAGGACCATATTCCAAAGCGCTGACGAATGCGCAAGCTTCCTCCCGTGCCAGACTCCTCTTTGTAGCCGTTGTAGAAGGCAGACGTCCCGAACGGGTTGGTTTTGTCACTCCACCTCAATAGGGACCACACGTCCAAGCTGCTTCGGTGCTGTTTCTTGCTCAAGTTGGGAACGTGGATGTGGTGCCCCCACAAGGCGCGCCGGCGACGCACATGGGCGTCATAAGCAAGACCGGGGGCCAGGGTGGCTGTCGAGTCTGTGAATGCGGTCAACGAATCCACAGCCCCCGGCAGTTCCCAACTGCCGTCTTGGAAGGCCAACCAATCGTAATGCTTGACGTTGTCGTTGCCCCAGGCATGGTCCACTTCGAGGTGAAGGCGGTTGTTGGCTTCTTGGTCGCGATAGCCCGTGTTTTGGGTGTGCGACACCCTCAAGTTCCACCCTTGAATCTGCAGCGCACCATTCACGCGCGATTGCAAGCCGCCGTTGCCTGTGGTGCCCATCACCGTTTGAAGGCGGGCCAATTCAGGATTGGACGCACCGTGAACCAGCAGGGCACCACCGTAGGCCCCACCAAACGTGGTGGCCGCCGCGCCCGAAACGAGCTCCATGCCTCCGGACCAGGAAGGGTCGAGCCATTCGACCGGACTTGTGCCGTCCGCCTCAGTCAACATGAAGCCGCGCACGAACAACATGGTGTTTCGCACCGCAAAGGGAGAGCGCAAGGCAGATCCCCGCACATTGACCCGACGACTTCCACCCATGCCGCGGGTTTCCATAAGTACGCCTGGCAAGGCATTCAGGGCGTTGGACACATCCGCACTGCCAAAGCCATTGGTCAGCACTGAGTCTGCCGTCCATCGTGTGGCGGCGATTTGTTCGGGCGCCAAGAGGGGACTGTATGTCGCGATGGCCGCGGAATCGAGAGACACCCAATCCCACATCAATGAATCAGAAGGAAGGGCACTGTGGGCTCCTGAAGCGGCCCACCCCGTCAAGCAGAGTCCAAGGCAAAAGGCACGTAGCATGGGCAAAGGATTATTGGACGTGGAGGACTCGGGTCATGTGGACACCTTCGCTTTGGGCATGCAACAGGTACGTTGCTGCGGGCCAAGAGGTCACGTCCATGGTTTGGCTTGATTGAAGCTGACCTTGGGCCCACACGCGACCTTGCAGGTCCATGACCTGGTATGTCTGTCCAACCCACGCTTCTGAAACGCGGAATTGCACTTGGTCCACGGCAGGATTGGGATAGATGTCCAAGCCGCGTTCGTCCTTCCATTCGGTCACGCCGTCGGTGGCTGCAGGACGAAACTCCTTGATCAAATTGGGTCCATTGCCTGTGTAACTGGGGCCGTTCAAGGCCAGGTAAATCGCACCTGTGTAAGGGTTGACCGCCACGTCGCGCATGCGCTGGTTGAATTCGGTGAAGAACATCTCGCTGCCCTCCAAAGTCAAACCGTCTTCACTCATGTGCAACACTTCCAGGCGTCCACCGACGGGTGAGCTGAATCCACCGAGCACCGCCATGAGCACGCTCCCTTGCCATTCAGGAATGGCAGGGTGGTCGTAGTAAATGATGTCGTTCACTGCCGCGCAAGGAGACCACGTTTTCAGGGGCTCGGGCACATTGTTTGTCTCGCAGAACGATTCCTCTGCGCCGGCGTTGCACCAATCGCAAACGCCGTCACAGGCTCCCTCCACGTTGGGCCAGCCGTAATTGCGTCCGGCCTCGAGGATGTTGAACTCGTCGGAGTTGTATTGGCCATGTTCGCTGCTGTAGATCACGCCATTGGGACCGACGCAAAGGCCTTGGCTGTTGCGATGACCTTTGGTGTACACGTAGCTCGAGGGGTCAGGATTGTCCGCAGGCACACTGCCATCGAGGTTGAATCGCAGAATCTTGCCGTTGTCGCTGTTGTCGTTTTGGGAAGAGACGCCGCCGTCTCCCATGTCGCCCGTGCTCATCAGCAGTGTGTTGTCGGGCAAAACCAACAAACGGCTTCCGTTGTGAATGCCAGCCGCGCCCACGATGTGGAGGATTTGCTCGTTGCCGAGGGAAGTCCCGTCCCAGTAGAAGACGCTCAACCGTTCGTGGTTGCCGTTGGCAAAGGTTTGGGCGGTGTAGGCCAAATACACCAGCGGCTCCGATTCAAAGTTGGGATGCAAGGCCATGCCCAACAACCCGGGTTCGACGCCTGAGTCGTTGACGTTCAATGAGAGCACGGTTTCGTATGCGCCAGAGGCCGGGTTGATGCGCAGCACGTCGCCTTCACGCGTGGTGCACCAAAGCATGTCGTCAGGACCCCATGTGAGTTCCCATGGGATGTTGACCCCTGAAACAAGGTCGTATTCGTTGAGTACGGTTTCGCCGACGTTCCACGTGGGCTGGGCAAAAGCAGTCAAGGCGCACGTCGCAGACAGCGCGATCAAGGCCAAGGCGTGAATTTGGTTCTTCATGGGATGGATTCAAAGAGTCGTTCCGAAAGCTACGGCGCCAAATGCAGGCAACGTGCCTTCTGTGGACAACATGCCAGCCAAGATGGTTGCAGCAGCATGGTCGGAAGGGAGTGCATGCGGTTGGCTGTCCCGGTTGAGGTAGAGCTCGGTGACTTCGTTGAGGTAGGTCCGCTGAATGTGTAGCAC